>CAMPIC010000126.1 GCA_946886185.1 uncultured bacterium | reverse complement strand
GTACCCGACCGCGAGACGCGCGGCGATTTTGGCGATCGGAAAGCCGGTCGCTTTCGAGGCGAGCGCGGAAGAGCGCGAAACGCGCGGGTTCATCTCGATCACCACGATCCTGCGGGTGGTGGGATGGACCGCGAACTGAATGTTCGATCCCCCCGTCTCGACGCCCACCCGCCGGATCACCTGAAACGCCTGATCGCGCATGGTCTGATACTCGCGATCGGTGAGCGTCTGTGCCGGTGCGACCGTGATCGAGTCTCCGGTGTGCACACCCATCGGGTCGAAGTTCTCGATCGAGCAAACGATGACCGCCTGGTCCCGTCGATCCCGCATCACCTCCAGCTCGAACTCGTGCCAGCCGAGCACCGATTCCTCGACCAGCACCTGGCTCACCGGCGAGAGATCGAGTCCCCGGCGCACCGTCGCTTCGAACTCCGCGGGGGTCCGGATCAACCCGCTTCCCATTCCTCCCAAAGTGAAGCTCGCGCGGACCACGAGGGGAAATCCCAGCTCATGCGCGATCGCCTCCGCTTCCTCGAGGCTGGAGGCGAGGCCGCTTCGAGGAACGTCGAGGCCGATTCCGACCATCGCTTCCTTGAAGCGCAGACGGTCTTCCGCGAGACGCAGTGCTTCCAGGTTCGCTCCCAGCAGGCGGATTCCGTGCTTCTCGAGCAATCCAGCCGCGGCCGCCTCGAGCGTCAAGTTGATCGCGGTCTGTCCTCCTACCGTGGGCAGGAGCGCGTCCGGCTGCTCGATCTGGAGAATCTTCGCGAGGCTCGCGACTTCGAGCGGCTCGATATAAGTGGCATGACCGCGGCCTCCGAACACCGCCGGAGACCGACCGCCCCCGAACAGCTCCGGCTCCGACATGATCGTGGCTGGATTGCCGGTGATCAGCACGACGCGATACCCGTCGGCCGCCAGCGCTTTCACAGCCTGCGCTCCCGAGTAGTCGAACTCGCAGGCCTGGCCGATGACGATGGGACCGGAGCCGAGGACCAGGATCGATCGGATCGTGTTGTCGCGAGGCATTTCCTTCTTTCTGGCGCAGGCGCCGGTTCGGGTTGAGCGGAGCGCGGTCTAGGCCGGAGGCGCGCCCCGTCCACCCACCGTGGTCACGAATCGATCGAACACTTCGCGCGCATCGTGCGGTCCCGGCGAAGCCTCCGGGTGAAACTGGAGGCTCCAGAGGCGGTACTGCCGGTGCCGCAGACCTTGCACCGTCCCATCGTTCAGGTTGATATGCGTGACCTCGATGCCGGCGGGCAGCGCGTCGCTCGCGATCGCGTAGTTGTGATTTTGCGAGGTGATCGCGACCTGTTCGGTCTCCAGGTTCTTCACCGGATGGTTCGCGCCGTGATGGCCGAACGGAAGCCTGACGATCCGGCAGCCGAGCGCCATTCCGACCAGCTGGTGACCGAGACAGATCGCGAGAGTCGGATACCGCTCCAGCATCCGACGCACCACCGGCACCGCTTCGGCGAGGCTTTCCGGATCTCCCGGACCGTTCGAGAGCAGAACACCGTCCGGCGCGAGCGAGTCGATGAGGTCCGAACCGGAGCTCGCCGGAACTACCACTACTTCACATCCGCGCTGCTCCAGCTCCCTCAGGATGTTGTACTTCACTCCATAGTCGAAGACCACCACCCGCGGCCGGCGTGGAGTCCGGTGGGAAGCGGCATCGAAGGTAGCGCGACCTCGCGAGCTCCATACATACGGTTCATTCGTGCTCACGGACGGCACGGCCGGGACCTCCCGCATCGGAGGAAGCTCGCGCGCTCTTTCGACCGCCTCATCTGCATTCGCGCTCGTCGTCATCCATCCGCGGAGGTTTCCCTTCGCCCGCAGGAGCAGCGTGAGCTTGCGCGTATCGACCCCGGTGAGACCGAAACGGTCGTGGCGGGCGAGCCAACTCGGGAGCGACTCCAGGGAAGCGGGATGGCGGGGAGCGGCGCAGACCTCGCGCGTCACCGCGCCCACCGCAGCGGGGCCGAGCGATTCCGATTCGCCGGCGTGAATGCCGTAGTTGCCGACGTGCGCCGTCGTGAACACCACGATCTGACCGAAATACGATGGATCGCTCAACACCTCCTGGTATCCGGTCATGGCGGTGTTGAACACCACTTCGCCGCCGCAAGGCTCGGGCGAGCCGAACGCCTGACCGATGAAGATGGATCCATCCTCGAGTGCGAGCAGAGCACGCATGTTCCTCCCCAGTCGGGCCCCTCGGCCGCAGCGTTTCAGGGATTTCGGGTCGAAGCGGCCGGATTGGAGAGGCTGCTTCAAGCTTCCGGTGTGGAACCGGGCACTCGAGGAGTAGAGGCTATCGGGCGAGCCCGTTCCGCACAAGTCAGAGTTTCGCGTCCCTCGAGCGGCGCCGGTTGCCCCGAGTTCCGCGCGCGTGCATCATGGAGGGCGCTCGGACGAGCTCGGAGCCGTATCCCACGCGAGCTGACAAGGCCTGCGGGCTCGCCGAGACCCGGAGGAACGTCATGAGCCGCCACGAGCACGAAACAGACCCCTGTTACCCGCTGTTCTATACCGAGCTTCACGAGATCGCTCGCCGCTACATGCGGGATGAGCGGACCAATCACACCCTCCAGCCGACCGCGCTCGTCCACGAAGCGTACCTGCGCCTCCAGAACAACGCGAAGCTCGGAGAGAAAGACGAAGCCCACATCCGCGCGATCGCCGCCCGCGCCATGCGCAACGTCCTGATCGACCATGCCCGCGGGCACAATCGCGAAAAGCGAGGGGGCGGCGCCGTTCGCGTCACCCTCGGCGCTGCCGAGGCGAATCCGGCGGAGGCGGCGCGCGACGCGATCGACATCCTGCAGCTGGAGCGCGCGCTCGAGCTGCTCCGCGCGACCGAGCCCCGCAAGGCGCAGGTGGTCGACTTGCTCTACTTCGGCGGGATGACGGTGCCGGAAGTGGCGGAGACTCTCGCGGTGACGCGGCGAACGGTGGAACGGGATTGGACTTTCGCCCGTCTCTGGCTGCTACGCCAGATGGAGAGGCAAGAGAAGGAGACCCCCCCGGCGTGAGCTCGCGAGACCGGGACGAACTCCTCGCTCAGTTGCTCTCGCTCCCGCCGACAGAGCGGGAAGATTTCCTGCGCGGGCGGTGCGCCCGCAACGAGGAGCTCGAGGCGGAGCTGCGCTCCCTTCTTCGGATCCACGATGCGCATGCCGACCGTCTCCGTCTCGACGTTTCCGACGCGCTGCCCGATTCGATCGGGCGCTATCCCATCCTGCAGATGCTGGGTCGGGGCGGGATGAGCGCCGTCTACCTCGCGATCGATCCGGAACTCGACCGCAAGATCGCGATCAAGGTGGTCTCGCGCGAGCTGACGTCGCACCTCTCCCCCGATCGGCTGCGCCAGGAAGCTCGCTTGCTCGCGTCGGTGAACCATCCGAATCTGGCCACCGTTTACTCTCTGGAAACCGCGGGCGATCGCACCTTCTTCACCCTGGAGCTGGTCAACGGACCCACCCTTGGACAGGCGTTTCGCGCGAGACCGCTTCCGCTGCGCGAAGTGCTGATTCTCTTTCGCCAGATCGCGAGCGCGCTGGCGGCGATCCACCGCCGGAGGATCGTGCATCGCGATCTCAGCCCAGGCAACATCTGCGTCACCGACGGCGGCCTGGTGAAAGTGCTCGACTTCGGCCTTTCCACGCTCGTCATGGAATCGGGGGAGCGAAACGACGACCGGCCCACCACGCTTCCGGGTCAACGGATGGGAACCCCAGGCTATATGAGCCCCGAGCTGATCCGCGCGGAAAAGGCCGACTACCGGACCGATCTCTGGTCGTTCGGATGCCTGCTCTTTCACGCGCTCGCGGGGAGCCCGCCGTTTCCGGGCGACGACCTCGGCGAGGTGCTCCTCCGCACACTCGAGGAAGAGCCCGATTACGGCTTGCTGCCCCCGGATCTGCCGGAGCCTGTTCGCGAGCTGCTCCAACATTGCCTGCGCAAAGAGCCGCTCCTTCGGGACATCGCGATGGAGAGTGCGATCTCGATCCTCGAGAAACCGCTCGCGCCGCGCGGCTCGCGCCATCCGGGCCGGATTCTCGACAGGGACGCCTCTTCCAATTTGCCGCGACCTCTCTCCAGTTTCGTCGGACGCGCGGCCGAGCTCGCGCAGATCCGAGAGGCGATCGCGCGTGGGGGTCTCATCACGCTCAAGGGTGTGGGGGGCGCGGGAAAGACTCGCCTCGCAATCGAAGCGGCCAACGCCGCCAGTGGCGAATTCACCGACGGAGTCTGGTTCGCCGCGGCTGCGCCTCTCACCTCCGCGGCGCACTTGATCTCGGAGCTGGCCAAGCTCTTGGATGTCGGGGAGCGACCACGTGAGGAGCTCCGAGAAACCATCATCGCGCGGCTCAAGCCGATGCACGCGCTTCTGGTGCTGGACAGCGTGGAGCATCTCCTTCGAGAGGTGGCGGCACTGGCGTTCGATGTCCTGAACGCGGCGCCCTCCATCGTGATCCTGGCGACCAGCCGCCACTCGCTGGGCATCCCAGGCGAACGGCTCGTGCCGGTTCCGCCGCTAGCAGTCGATCCTGCCGGCGCGGCCAGTCCCGCGGTCGAGCTGTTCATCCAGCGATCCGCGGAGGTGCGGCCCGATCTCGCGTTCAATGCCGCGAGCCGGGCCGCCGTCGCGGACATCTGCCGCCATCTGGATGGGCTTCCGCTGGCGATCGAGCTTGCCGCGGTGCGCACGCGCTCCCTTCCGCTTTCGGAAATCGCCTCGCGGCTGCGCGATCGATTCACCCTCCTCGCGCAGCGAAACCCGACCATCACGCCGCGCCACCAGACCCTCGGACTTTCCATGGACCATAGCTACGAGCTGCTTTCCGACCGGGAACGGTTGCTGTTCCGGCGGCTCGCGGTCTTTCCGGAGTCCTGGTCGCTGTCGGCATCGGAGACGATCTGCGCGGATGAGACGCTTCCGTCATGGGACGTGGTCGACCTCCTCGACGCGCTCATGGACCATTCCCTGGTCGAAGCGGATACCGATTCGGATTCCGGCAAGCACCGTTATCGCATGCTGGAAACGGTGCGCGAATATGCCGCTCGCCAGCTCTCGGAGTCCGGGGAAGCCGAGGCGCTGCGACGAAAGCACCGCGACTTCTATCTCCAGCTCGTCGAGGAAGCGGTGTTCGCGTCGTCCCGCACGGCGCAGATCCTGACTCTCCTGGATTGGGAGCGGCTCAACACAGATCTGGCGCTGGCTACCTGCGCGCGCGATGACGATCCTCTCCCCGGGCTTCGGCTGACGAGCTCGCTATCGCGATACTGGGAGTATCGACCTCATTGGAGATCGGGGTTCGCTGCGCTCCGGCAGTTCATCGACAAAGGGCGCGCCGTGCCCGCCGCGAGACCACTGCTGCCGCGCGCACTTCTCGCGTCCGGGCGCCTCGCGAGCAACATCGAGGAGCACGATTTGGCTCGCGCCTGCTTCGAGGAGGCGCTCGAGATTGCGCAAGAGCTGGGCGACGCCGCGCCGAAACGAATCATCGCCTCCTGTTACACCCATCTCGGTGTGCAAGCGGGGCGTTTGGGCGATCCCGCCAGCGCGATCTCGTATCTGGAGCGAGCCATCGATCTGCACCGCCGGCAGCAGGACCCGATCGGGGAAGCACGCGCCCTCACCAATCTCATCTCCCAGCTCGCGGAGACCGGGGACTTGGCGGGAGCGATGCAGCGATCGGCTGACGTGGTCCCGATCGCGCGGCGTCTCGGAGATGCAGTGGGACTCGCGGTCGCGCTCCATAACATGGGCAGCTACGCGCGCCTTCTGGGGAAACCGGACGAGGCGCGCAGATTGCTGACCGAAGCGATGGAGATTCGTAGACCGATCGCCGATCCGCACTCCTGCGCGATCACGCTCATTGAGCTGGCCAACATCGATCTCGATGAGAGCAAGCTCGACGCCGCGCTCGGTCGGATCCGTGAAGCAGCCGCCTACGCGGGAAATGACGTCCAGTTCCGACTCCTGGGCGAGCTGATCCGATCGCTGGCGCGCGCCATGCTCCTCACGGAGCAACCGGAGGTCGCGATCGAGATCATCGCGTGCGGCCATCGCCTCGCCGAGGAGAATCCACATCGAGCAGCCCGCTTCCGCGCCGATTGTTTGGAGTCCCTCTCCCGAGCACGCGCCGCCGTCTCTGCCGAGGAAGCGGTGGCTGCCTGGGACCGAGGAGAAGCGCTCGAGAGTCCGATCGCGCGCATCCGCGCGGCGATCGACGTCGTCTCCTCATCCCGACGCTCAACATTCTGATCCGGCAGGTGCAGACCAAAAGGTACCTGCGCACCATCGTGGAGCAACGCGCTTCTCATGTCGTGCGTCACCACGACCGAGGTTCAAACCCTCTGTCGAACTGCGCACGCGATCTCTAGAGCGCTCCACGATACTTCCCCGACACGCAGTCGCCGGGCCTGGCTCCTAAAGGTGGGTCAGAATCTATCGGTGGGCGTGGGAGCGTACAGATCCAGCTTGCGCGCCTCGTACCATCGCCGGATCGAGCTCCAGATCTCTTCCGCGGTTTCTGCGAACGTGAACAGGTCGACATCCTCGCGATCGATCACTCCTTCCTCCGCGAGGAAGCGCGCGTCGAACGCTCGTTTCCAGAACTTCTCGCCGACCAGCACCACCGGGATCGGGTCGATCGTCTGGGTCTGGATCAGGGTGAGCGTCTCGAACAGCTCATCGAACGTTCCATAACCTCCGGGGAACGAAACCAGCGCCTTGGCCCGGTTCAGGAAGTGCATCTTGCGGAGCGCGAAATAGTGGAAGAGGAAGCACAGGTCCGGAGTCACGTAGGGGTTCGGGAACTGCTCCATAGGAAGGACGATGTTGAGCCCGATCGACTTCGCTCCCGTGTCGAACGAGCCCCGGTTGGCCGCCTCCATGATCCCGGGACCACCTCCCGTCACCATCACGAGGCAGCACTTCGACTTCTCCTGCATGTCTCGACTCACCAGATGCGAGAATTCGCGGGCGATGTCGTAGTAATGGGACTTCTCGAGGATGCGCTTCGCGACCGCGATCCGCCGTTCCAACTCCGGGTCCGTGCCGTTGCGGAGCTGCGCGCGCAGACTCTGGAGCCGCTCCTGAGCGACCCGCGGTTCCACGATGCGGGTCCCGCCGAACACCACGATGGTGGACTCGATGCCCTGATGCGCCAGACCCAGCTCGGTCTTCAGGTAGTCGAGAAGCAGGCGCACGTGGCGCACTTCTCCTTTTCCGAGGAAGCTCAGGTCCTGGTCCGCTCGCTTGTACGAATCGCTCTCGAGGATTTGACGGAGCCGCTCCGCCGCGCCGCTATCTCCCGGTGGTAAGTGCGGTGTCGTCTGCGGAAGCGGCTCTATCCGCGCTTTGCGAGGAGCCATGCTCGGACGCTTGCCGCGAACCGGCGTACCATCGCCAATGACTTTCGCCGGGCCGGCAGCGGCGCTCCGCGACTGCCGCTTGGCGACCTCCGGAGGAGTCGTGGTCCTGGGTGTGAACGGC
>CAMPIC010000125.1 GCA_946886185.1 uncultured bacterium | reverse complement strand
ACCTCAAGCTGACGGGAACGATCGGCGACAAGGTGCAGATCGACGTCGATCAGTCGAGCCAGAGCACCACGCCGCTCGCCAACCGGATCCAGATCCACTACGACGGATACGAGGACGAGATCATCCAGCGGGTCGACCTGGGCAATACCAGCTTGCGTCTTCCCGGCACGCGCTACGTCACCTACAACGGGCGCGCGGAAGGTCTCTTCGGGATCAATACCCTCGCGAAGGTCGGCGACGTCGATCTCAACATGGTGCTCTCCAAGCAAGAGGGACAGAACGATTCCAAGTCGGTCTCGCGCAGATCCGAGACCCGCAGCGTGCAGGTGTTCGATTGGCAGTACATCCAGAGGAAGTACTTCTTCCTGCGCGATCCCGACGGCTGCCCGTGGGAGATCGATCCCACCACCCTCGAGGTGTACGTGGACGACCTCGATGGACGCAACAACACGCAGGATGCCGCCGTTTCCGGAATCGTCACGGGAGACGGCACCGAGGATTTTCCCGGCCGGCCCGACGCCTTCCGCGACGGGAAGTGGAATCTCCTCATCGGTTCGATCGACTACACCGTGCTCACCAACCCGTATCCGGGAATGCCGATCCTGGAGCTGAGCCAGTCGGTCGACAACAACCACTACCTCGCGGTGACCTACGAAGGATGGGAGCTCGTCCCCGACGGAACGACCGGCGGGCTGGTGCGGGGACAGCGTTTCCGGGTCGGGCACCGGATCACCGTGGAGGAGCCGTTCCTGCGGCTCAAGATGCTGCGTGTCTCGCGCTCGAACGCGGCGGTCGATCAGGAGAATCTCAAGGCCGGCGCCTGGGGACCGATCGCGCGGCTCGAGATGCGCAACGTCTATGACCTGGGCGCGCGCAACATCCTGCAGGACGGGTTCGATCTCCGCATCCGCCTGCGCGAATCCTCGGCCAACACGGAAGATCCGGATCGGATCGGCGACAATGGACCGACCTTCCTGCAGATGACGGGAGTCGACCTTTCGGTGCGGACGACCGCGGGCGTGGCGCCGGGGCATGACAACGTCGTCGACCAGGGCTTCCTCAACACGCAGACCGGAACCCTCTTCCAACCCGACCTGCGTCCGTTCGATCCCGACACGACCGACCTCGCGCTCGATCCCGCGGTCTGCAACGGGTACACCTATTCGCGGTTCCGTCCGGGGGGACCGGGAGCGCTCACCGAGGCGCGTCCGGATTCTCTCGGGACCTCGACCTGGTTCGTGATCGACCCGGCCCAGTACCGCGCGCCCGAGATCTACGACCGCGCCGTGCTCAATCCGAGCCCCGACGTGTACAGCCGGTACTATCTCGACGCCACCTATCGCAGCCCCGTCTCCACCATCCAGCTCGACGCGTTCAACATCCTTCCGGGAAGCGAGCGAGTCACCGCCAGCGGTCGCACCCTGACGCGCGATCGGGACTATCGAATCGACTACGACATCGGCGAAGTCGAGATCCTCGACGCGGCCAACGTGACCGAGAGCGACCAGATCGACGTCAGCTATCAGTTCGTCCCCTTCGGAGGCGGCGGCGGTCAGAAGACGCTCGCGGGAATCTCCGCGTTCGTGCGCCCGGAAGAGAGCAAATGGAACGTCTCCTCGACCTGGTTCTTCGAGAGCAAGGGAGGGGTTCCGGGCGTGGAAGGGCGCCGGCCGCGCCTGGGGGAGGAGCCGTCCCGGACCTTGGTCGGGGAGTTCGCGGGGCAGTATCGAACCGACTCGTGGCTCATGACCGATGTGGTCGATCGTCTGCCGTTCCTCGATGCGCGCCAGCCTTCGCGGCTCGAGATCGACGCCGGGCTCGGAATCTCGCTCCCGAATCCGAACACGCGCAACGTGCTCTACATCGACGACTTCGAAGGAGCCAAGGACGTGCTCGAGCTGAGCATGAGCCGCCGTTCCTGGACCTTCACCGCCATCCCGCTGACCGTCTTGCAGGAGGAAGGGTTCGATTCGCTCGCGGCCGCTTCCCGCAAGGGAGAGCTGCTCTGGTACTCACCGCGCCAGGCGCTGCAGCAGTGGGATCTGCAGCCGACTCTGGAAGAGCGCGAGGGAGACGACAATCGCCAGATGCTCGAGCTGTATCTGGCCACGAAAGGGACGACTGCGCTGGAGCGGCAGGAGTCGTGGGTGGGCGTGACGCAGCCGCTCTCGGTTCGCGGAATCGATCTTTCCCAGGCGCAGTTTCTCGATGTCTGGGTCAACGACGGCGTTCCATACGAGCAGCGCCATCTCCGCGAGGGGAAGCTCTACATCGATCTCGGCTCGGTGAGCGAGGATGCGATGTGGCACCGCAACGATCTCTTCTCCGATCCCTCGACCTGGCAAACGATCCCGCCCAACGGCCGTTTCGATTCCGAGGATGTCAACGAGGACGGCGTTCTCGATCAGAGCGATACACGCGATGAAGACACCGGCATGGACCGCGTTTCCGATGCGAGCGGGGACACCTCCTTCGACGACTATCGGTTCGAAGACTCGAATACCGACGACGAGGTGTATCAACCGTTCCAGTTCCGGTACGTCAACGGTACGGAAGGGAATCAGTTCCTCGACAGCGAGGATCTGAACGGCGACCTCGTTCCGCAGCGCTCCAACAGCTACTTCCAGGTCGAGATCGACCTCGCCGACTCCACTCTCTGGGAGACCGACGTGCGGCGTGACTTCGTGCTGCGCGATCCCGGCCAGCCGCTCACCGAAACCCCCGCCGATACGAGCGGCTGGCGTCGCATTCGGATTCCTCTCTCGGACGAAGCGCTCGTCCGGATCATGAAGGACGGGGGGGTGAGCGATCCGGACTGGGAGCGGATCTTCCACTCCCGGATCTGGGTGACCGGATTTTCCGGAGAACGGCAGCGCCTGCAGGTGGGCGGCATCGAGATCATCGGCAATCGCTGGTTCGAGCGCTCTCTTTCCGACCTGCGCGACGTGGAGCTGCCGCCCGAAGCGCTCGCTCCGGGAGAGGAGTTCTTCGTCGGGGTCTTGAACAACAAGGACGACAAGGCGGTTTACGTCCCTCCCTTCACGCCGCGCAATCTACCCCAGGACAACGTGCAGGAACGGGAGCAGTCGATCACGCTCGAGCTGAGGAATTTCCAGCCGGGCCACCGCGCCGCCATCTACCGCATCTTCCCGCGGGAGCAGAACTTCTCCTCGCTTTACAACACGCTCGAGTTCTATCTCAATCGCCGCTTCAACTCCGGCGACGCCAATCTGGTGATGTCGATCCGGTTGGGCAAGGATGCCGCTCCCGACACCACCAACTATTACGAATACACGCGGCCGTTGCCCAACGACTGGGACCTCGTGCAGATCGACCTCGCGGAGCTGAGCCGGCTCCAGCTGGAGATCCCCGACAGCACGAGCAACATCGTGCGCAAGGAGCTCCCCGACGGGGCGGTCATCTCCCGCAAGGGGAGCCCCTCGCTCAACCTGATCCGGCGCGTCACGTTCACCGTGACCAACGTCGGAGGAACCCCGCTCCGTGAAGGGAACATCTGGATCGACGAGCTGCGTCTCTCCGGAGTGAAGAAAGAAACCGGCACGGCGCAGCGCGTCCAGGTGAGCGCCAAGTTCTCCGACTTCATGGACATCACAGGCAACTTCGAGAAGGCGTGCGCCGACTTCGTCAGCATCGGGCAGAACCAGGGAAGCGGGACGACCTCCACGACCACGAACCTCTCGACCCGCATCGCTCTGCAGAAGTTCATCGAGCGAACGGGAATCTCGCTTCCGCTCACGCTCAGCTTCAACAAGACGCGCCTCGTTCCGAAATTCAAGACCGGGTCGGACCTGGTCGTGGATCGGCCAACGGATCGCGACATCTCCGAACGTCAGGACCAACAGTTCCTCCTCAGCTACAGCAAGCGCCGCTCCGAGAACCCGTGGGTGCGATATCTGGTGGATCCGTTCAGCGCCTCCGTGAGCCAGGGGAGGAGCATCAACCTCACGCCGCAGCGCCGGGACTCCACCGTGACCCGCACCGGAACAGTGAACTGGCAGATGGCGCTCGATCAGGTGGGCGTCCTGCGGGTGCCGACCGACGGAGTCATCGGGCTGTTCAAGCGACCGGAAATCCAACTGCTGCCCACGCGGCTCTCCGCCAGTCTCTCGGGGCGCACGACCGACAGCCGCGTCTATCGCCGCACCGACTTGTCGAAGCCGTACGAACGGGAAGAGACCTTCACCCCCAGCTCGACCGATCTCTCGCTGGGGATGGGTTTCAACCCGGTCCGCTCCATCCGCTATGACATCGACAGCGCGCGCGATCTCAACCTGCGCCATAACCAGCAGGCGCTCTTCGGCGTCCGCCTGGGAAGAGAGCGATCCCGGAGCCAGAGCCTGAACGCGAACTGGGACATTCCGGTCCTCACCACTCTCCTCTCGCCGCGGGTGAGCTGGGACGGCAAGTCGAACCTGACCTTCCTGCAGCAGGGAGGGCAGTCAGTCGAGAACGAGCCGGATCGGTACAACGATTATCGCAACAGTTCCGCCACCACGTTCCAGGGGCGGCTGGCGATGGATGAGCTCACCCGGTTCATCCGAGATTTTCCCCCGGGAGGCAACGACAGCACCCGCGTTGAGTCGCGCGGCGGTGGAGGATCGACCCTCTTCCGTCTGCATCCGATCAACCTCCAGTACTCCATCAGCACGAGCACGACCTACTCGCGAAGGCGCGGCGAGCCGAGCCTCGCGTTCCAGCTCGGCCTTTCGCGCGATCTCGGCGGAGAGAGCCGCCCTCTTTCCAACTCGGTGCGCACCGCATCCGACACGAAAGGGTTCGGGTGGGACACGTCTCTCGACCTGCCCTTCTCGATGTCGGTCAAGCCGCGCTTCGACCATCAGGTCACCGACACCGACGCCAATGGAGTGACGAGCGTGACGCGCGAGACCTCCTGGCCGGAGCTCGACGTCCAATGGGGCAACCTCTATCAGCGGTTGAAGGTGGACAAACTGCTCCACCTGAAGAGCTTCTCCGCCAACACGCGCTACTCCAGGAAGACTTCCGAGCAGGGGCCGCGGGGGGCGCCGCTCATCACCCGCACCACCAGCACCGGGATCAATCCGCTCGTCTCGATCCGGGCCTCGATGGAAAATGGAATCTCCGCCACGATCAACAGCTCGCGGAACGAGTCGATCACCGAGCGTTTCCAGCCCCCGAGCGTGACCCGCACCGAGACCAGCGCCGCCACCCTGGATCTGAAGAAGTCGATCGAGCTGCGCAAGCGCGTCAAGGTTCCCGGGAGCAGCAGCTTCAAGGTGATCAACACCCGCATGGACGTGAATGCCGGAATCGACTGGCGGCAGACCGCGACCGAGAGCCGCGCCCAGGGGGGAGCGTCCACCGAATCGGGAAGCGTTCAGCTCGCGATCACGACCGGATCGACCTATCAGTTCACCGAGCGGATCACCGGCGCCGCGAACGTGCGCGTGGGACAGGACAGCAACACCAAGGAAAAATCGAAGACCACCCGCTTCGTCACGATTTCCGTTTCCGCGAGCTTCAACTTCTGAAGGAGTGCGAGTGCCGTTTCCTCGATCGTTCGACTGCAGGCCTTTGGTGATCGCGCTGGCCGGCTTCCTCGCCCTCCCGAGCGGATCGGAGTGCATGGCCGGCTCCACCTTCGACGGATCCGAAGCGTTCGGCTGGATCGAGCGGCAATGCGCGCTCGGCCCGCGCGTGCCCGGAACTGCGGCGCACCGCGAATGCCAGGAGATGATTCTGGGGTACCTCGACTCCCTCGGTTTCGCCCCGGAGAGGCTTTCGTTCACCGCGGAGCATCCGCGCGGCCCGGGAATGGTCGCGGGGGCGAACCTATTTGCCCGCATCCGCCCCGAGGCGACGCCCCGCTTGCTCCTGGGAGCGCACTACGACTCCCGTCCCTGGGCGGATGCGGAGGCCGATACGGGCCTCCACGACAATCCCGTGCTGGGCGCGAACGACGGAGGATCGGGCGTGGCGTTGCTCCTGGTGCTGGCCCGACTCTTCGCGGAGACGCCTCCGCCGATCGGAGTCGATCTCGCCTTCTTCGACCTGGAGGATCTCGGCAGCCACGGCGCTCCGGAGAGCTTCGCGCTGGGGAGCCAGTGGCTCGCGGTCAACTATCCCGGCGCGCTTCCCGACGCGGCGCTGGTGCTGGACATGGTCGGTTCTCCCACGGCGCAGTTCGGTCGCGAGCTCTACTCGTGGCAGGTCGCTCCGGAGTGGGTCGATCTGGTTCCGCAGATCGCGCGGCAGCTCGGATACATCGAGTGGGAGGGCGCGCCCGAGCATGCCGTCTTCGACGATCATCTGCCATTCTTGCAGCAGGGGATCCCGTCCAACGTGATCATCGGATTCGACGATCCGAACTGGCACACAGTTCGGGATACCCCGGACCGGATCAGTACGCGTACACTGTCGCACGTGGGCGAGGTCGTGCTCGAGATCGTGCGTGGAGGCTACGTGACGCAGTAGGCGAAGCGGAGGGAGCGGGTGAGGGCGCCCTGGAAACCCCTTGCCACTCTCGTGCCGGTTGTGTACGGTGACACGGCGTGGACGAATGTCCACGTTTTTGTTTGGGGAACAATGTCAGGACTCGCCGAGGACGCTTCATGACGAAGTCTGAGCTGGCGAAACTCATTGAGCCCTTTGTAGTTGCGGAAGGCTACGAGCTCGTCGAGTGCTCCGTTTCGCGCAAGCCCAGAGGGCAGACCTTTCGGGTTTCGATCGATCGGGAAGGAGGCGTGACGGTGGCGGCGTGCGCCGAGATCAGCCGCCGCATCACGCGGGAGCTGGAGTCGAATCCGCATCTGGCCGGCGGTTTCGAGATGGAGGTGTCATCGCCTGGAATGAACCGTCCGGTGTGGACGTTGGATCACTTTCGCCGTTTTCACGGTGAGGGAGTGAAGGTTCAGCTTCGAAATCCGGGCGAGGGGCCGGCGGTCGTGCTGGGAGAGATCGGGGATCTCGAACCGGACGGCTTCTGGTTGCGCAAAGAGAATGGCGAAACGCTCCGGCTGCGGTTGGAGGATATCGAGTCCGCCCATCTGCGCATGGACCGATGGACGCGAAAGCCGAGTGGGACCTCCGGCTCGCGTTGAAGCGACCCGCGGGGGTTTGGATGGCGACCGAAGAAATCCTGGAAGCACTCAAAGTCATCGCTCGCGAGAAGAGCGTCGACCGGCAGCTCCTGGTCGAGACGCTCAGGCTCGGTCTGGAAAGCGCCGCGAACAAGAAGTACGCCTCCGCGGCCGCGGTCGAAGTGAAGTTCGACGAGCTGAGCGGTGAGATCAAGATCCGCGTCCACAAGAAAGTGGTCCAGGTGGCGATCGATCTGGAAGGGGAGATCGACCTCGAAGACGCGCTCAAGATCGACAAGCACGCCCGACTCGGCTCCACCGTGCCGGTGGAAGTGCCGATCCTGGATCTGGGACGCGCCGCGATCCAGGCCGCCAAGCAGGTCCTGGTCCAGCGGGTCCGCGAGGCGGAGCGCGAAAACGTCTTCAATGAATACGCCGACAAGACCGATCAGGTCGTCTCGGGCACCGTCTCCCAGG
>CAMPIC010000124.1 GCA_946886185.1 uncultured bacterium | reverse complement strand
GGACGCAGGTCACCGATCGATCCCGGGCCACCGTCGTTCGCTTCACCGATGAATTCTGGATCGCGGGCGGAAGCCTCGAGGGACGTTGGGGGCCGTTGGCGGTGTTCGGATACGGATTGCGCGGGGAGCACGAGAATGCCCGGGGGCTCGGAGACGACACTTCCTACTGGGCTGTGCGAGGGGAGACTGCTCTGCCGGTGTCGCGTGTCCTCGCGATGCTGCTTCGCTATGATCGTGTCGAGTCCGAGACGCTCACGGAGCTCGAGCAGGAGACGTTGACCACGCATGTCGGTCTCACGCCGCTGGAGAACCTTCGGCTGGGACTGGAGTGGAACTCGACGTGGCATGACTTCGATCAGAGCACGGTGAGCTTCCGTTTCGATCTCGCACTTTGATTCGCGCGCAGCGTCCGCGACGTGGGCCGCGGAGGAGAGGGATGCAGCCAGAGTTCATGTTCCGATCCCGGCGCGCAGCCGGAGTCGTTGCCTTCATAGCGGTCTTGATGGCTGGGTGCGGGGGACCGGAAGATGGCGTCCTTTCGTACCAGTTCGGGGTCTATCCGATGTCCACGCTGGTCCTGCCGAGCGCGGAGCAGCTGGGACGGGAGCTGCAGCCGATCGATTTCGAGTCGACGGAGGGGATCTGCTCGGCGAACGTGGAAGCGAGCTCGCTCATCATGACGGTCGATCATCTGCCTCCGATCACGACTTCGCTCGACGGGCCCTACTATCAGGCGTTTCTCGAGATGTCCGATCGCCCCATCGGCGTGCAAGCCCAAGGCGAATTCGACGGGGGCTCGCGTTCCATCGCAGGTCCCGCGGGACGCTCGGCCGCGGCGGCGTCGGCCGCGGCTGCGAAGGAAGTGGCGCTCGGCCGGATCACCCCTGATCCGCAGGGCTTCGCATCGTTGACCTTGACGCGGGCGTTGTTCGATCTCTCCCACGTGAGCGGAGCCCGCATCGAGATCGTCGTGCCCGATTCTTCCGGCGCTCTCACCTTCCCGGTTCTCGCGGGCGAGGTAGGCAATCTCCTGGAAGAAGGCGACGATCCGACGCCTCCCGTCGATGACGGTGGGGGGCATCACCACTGAGCCGTTCGCGCCGCGATGTGACGGCGATCCGTGCGCTTCGCTGCGCGCGATCGAGCCGCCTCTTTGCCAGGGGGAAGAGGGTCTGCCTGCTGGGGGCATCGAGCATGGTCGTCCTTTGGAGCGGCGCATCCATGGCGGCGAGCGACGCGTCTCCGTCCATCTCCGATGAACCGGCGCAACAGTGGCCCATGCGCGCGGAGCCGGTCATGGGAACGGTGTTCCGCGTGGTGCTGCGCGCCGAGGCGGACTCGGCTTCCGAGGCTGCGCTCGATCGCTGCTTCGCGATTTTTCACCAGGTGGACGACACCATGTCGGAGTGGAAACCGGAATCTCCTCTCTCGGACATGAATCGTCACGCGGGAGTCGCGCCGGTCCAGCTTCCGGACGATCTCCACGGGCTCTTGATGCGCGCGGTGGACGTGGCCCGCCGGACGGACGGCGCATTCGACGTGACCTGGGCGGCGTTGCGCGGCCTCTGGACTTTCGGAGACAGCGCGAGCATTCCCGACTCCACCGACGTGGCGGCGCGTGCGGCCCTCGTCGACTGGCACGAGCTCCTCCTCGATGCGGGCGCGAAGACGGGGTTCTTGCAACGACGCGGGATGGCGGTCGGCCTGGGAGGCATCGCCAAGGGCTACGCATTGGATCTGGCCGCCCAGGATCTGCGTGCGGCGGGCTACCGCGAATTCCTGCTCGATGCCGGCGGGCAGATCTACGCGGGCGGCCGCGCCGGCGATCGACCGTGGCGTGTGGGGATCCGCGATCCACGCGGGGGACCCGAGGATTGGATCGGTTTCTTATCCGTGGAGGATGCTTCCACCTCGAGCAGCGGCGATTACGAGAACTACTTCTTCGGCCCGGACGGAGTGCGCTACCACCACATCCTCGATCCAAAGACCGGCTGGCCCGCGCGCGGAGTGCGCAGCGTGTGCGTGCTGCATCCCGAAGCGACGCTCGCGGACGCGTTCAGCACCGCCATCTTCGTGCTCGGACCGGACCGCGGGATCGCTCTGGCGGAGCGGGAAGGTTTCGATGCGCTCGTCATCGATGATCAGGATCGGATCTACATGACCGAAGCCATGCGCGCCCACGTCACCTTCCGCTGATCGGGAGCCATTTCCAGGTGAAGGTCGAACGGTCGCAGCCTTTCGGACGTGTCCTTCTGCTTCTCTGCGCCCTCGCGATCGCGCCCTACGTGCTCGTGGTGCAGAACGACGCGGTCTTCGACTCGAAGTACCTCCTGCAATCGTCCCGCGTACAGGATCTTTCCGCGATCGGGACGATCTTCTCGACCGAGTACTGGGACTTGCCGGGTGCGCCCTCGCGGCTCTATCGACCTCTCACGCTGCTCTCCATCGCGTTCGTTTCCGCGACCGCCGGCAATACTCCGGCGATGCAGCACGCCGCGAACGCGTTGCTGCACTGCATCGACGTCCTCCTTCTGTTCGCTCTGGTGATCGTGTTCATGCGCAGGCTCGGAGTGGACGAGATCCGGACCCGGGTCGCGGCGACGGTGACGGCTGCGATCGCGGCCGTGCATCCGGTGCGAAGCGAAGCGGTCATCGACATCGTCGGCCGGGGAGAGCTGCTCGCGTTCGGGTTCGGGATGATCGCGCTCTTCGCGGTCATGACCCGGCGGCGGGGCCTGCTCTGGCTCGTGCCGCTTGCGGCCGCTGCAGCGGTGTTCTCCAAGGAGTCCGGCTTGATCCTGCCCGCCTTCGGGGCGCTCCTGCTTCTCGCGGTCGAAGGACGAATCTCGCGGTTCGTGGTGGGCCGGACCTCGCTGCTCGTACTGGGAGTCGCACTCGCGGTCGGGACGCGCGAATTCGTTCTTCGGGACATTCCCATCCCTCCGATCGAATTCGGCGACAACGCGCTCGCGGGCGAGGGCGCGTGGAGCCGGTTCCTCACCGGAGCCGCGATCGCGTGGCGATACATCCGGCTCCATCTCTGGCCCGCGACGCTCTCTCCCGACTACTCGTACAACTCGATTCCGGTGCGGCGGGCGTTCGACCTTGCGGCGCTTCTGGGCCTCGCCGGGATCGCCGGCTCGCTGGGGTTCTGGCTCTGGTCGCTCCGCCGCGGACCGCTCGCGCGGGGTTCCGGCGCCGCGCTCGCGTGCATGGCCGTGGGCCTGCTCGCCATCGACAACCAGATCGTCCTGCTGGGCACGATGCTCGGAGAGCGGCTCACCTATTTCGCGACCTGGGGATGGACGCTCGCGCTCGGAATGCTCGCGGCTCATCTGTGGGTGGCGCGCAAGCGTGTGGTCGTGGGGGCAGCGGCGCTCCTCATCGCGCTTCTGGCGATCCGCACAGGGGCGCGCGTGCCGGAATGGAAGAGCTCGCTCGCGCTGTTCCGTGCGGCATCCGAGGCGCAGCCCGAAAGCTTCCGGGTCTGGTCCGGGTTGGGGGAGGCGCTCCTGCGCGAGGAACGTGCAGCGGAGGCCGTCGCCGCCTTCGAACGTTCGGCCGCCATCCATCCCGGATATCCCAACAACTGGTCGCTCTGGCTCTCCGCGCTCCTCGAGCTCGAAGCGTGGGACGAGGTGCCCCGCATCCTCTCCGGTCTGAAGATCGTGCGGCCGGACGATGTCATCGGCATGTATGCGGAGTCGATGCTTCTCTTGCGAGAGGGACGGCCGGAGGAAGCGCGAGCGATCGCGGAAGCAGGGCGGCAGCGCTATCCGGGCTACGCGAATCTGACGCGCGTTGCCGCCGAAGCCTCGATCCAGGCAGGAGAAGAGGATCGCGCCATCGAGCTCTTTCAGGAGCTGGTGGACGCGGATCCCGCTTCGCAGCAGGATCGATCGCGGCTCGCGTTCCTGCAGCAATCGAGCGAGCGCTGGACCGAGGCGGGGGCGAACTACCAGGTCCTTCTCGAATCGAGAGCCGATTGGTACAACGCGAACGCCCTGGCCTGGAGCAAGCGCGGTCAGGCTCTTGCGACTCCCGACACGGCCCAGGCGGCCGCCCTGCTTCGCGAAGCGCTCGAGCTCGCGGACCGCGCGGCTCAGATCACACCTCCGGAGAATCGGCGCTACGTCGAGGACACCCGCGCCAAGATTTTGGAGGCGCTGGGTGATCGCGCGGCCGCGATGGAGATCTACGGAGTGCTCGCCGCAAGCCATCCCGAGAACGCATCCTACCGAGCCGAACTGGACAGGCTGCGCGGGCAGTCCCGCTGATCCAGACCCCGGGACCAACGAAGCGAGAGCGAAGGGAGGGGGGAGCGTTACCCGGCCGCGTACGATCGGACGATCGGTCAAGCGCGGGGTTCCTGCCAAATGCTCCGGCTCCAACTCCGGAGCAACCCTTTCGGGCCTTCGACCGTACCCATCGAGGTGCGCTTGCCGCGCACACTACAGGAAGACAGAGGGGGCGATGCGGCGATGAAGAAGAAAGCGATCTGGATCGGCGTTGCGGTGCTGGTGCTCGGCGGCGCCGCGGCCGGACTCGGACTGCGGGGACGTGGTGAAGAGGCTCCCCAGGTGGAGACGGGCAAGGTCGAGCGGCGCAAGATCGTGCAGACCGTCTCGGCGACCGGCACCATCCAGCCCAAGACGCAGGTGAAGGTGAGCGCCGACCTGAGCGCGAAGATTACCCAGCTCGCCGTCCAGGAAGGGCAGTGGGTCGACAAGGGCGCCTTTCTCCTGGAGCTCGATCGAGACCGGCACCTCGCCACGGTCGAGAGCGCCGAAGCCAACGTGCGCTCCGCTCAGGCCGAGGCGAATCTGGTCCTCCAGAACATGAACCAGACGAAGAAGGAGTTCGAGCGATCCCAGGAGCTGGTCGGCCGCAATCTGGAGTCGGCCTCCGCCTTTGAAGCCAAGGAAGCGGCCTATCAAGTGGAGGTCGCCCGCTACGCCTCCGCGCTCGATCAGGTGGAACAGGCCAAGGCTTCGCTCAAGCAGGCGAGGGACGACCTCTCCAAGACGCGGATCTACGCTCCGATGGGAGGGACCATCACCGACCTGAACAAGGAAGTCGGGGAGATCGCGATCGGGTCGCAGTTCCAGGAAGACGTCATCCTCGTCATCTCCGATCTCTCCGAAATGGAAGCCCGGGTCAACGTGGACGAGAGCGACATCGTGTCCGTTGCGATCGGGCAGACCGCGCAAGTCGAGACCGACGCCCTCCCCGAGGAACGCCTTACCGGCGTGGTTACCGAAATCGCCAACAGCGTCAACGCCTCCGGACAGGGCACGAGCGATCAGAAGACCGAGTTCGAAATCACGATCGGCATCGCCGATCCCCCCAGCGCGCTGCGTCCAGGAATGACCGCGAGCGCGGAGATCTCCACCGAAAGCAACGACAATGCGCTGAGCGTACCGATCCAGGCGGTGGCGGTGCGGACGGTCGACCAGTTGACGATGGAGGGGGAGACTCGGGAAGACGCGGAGAAGCGATTCACCGCGGACGACGATGGCTTCGTAGAGATCGTCTTCTGCGTCGACGGCGGCAAGGCGATCGCCAAGCAGGTCGAGACCGGCATTCAGAGCGACGAGCACATCGAGATCCGCTCCGGCCTCGAGGAAGACGAAGAAATCGTCACCGGCAGCTATCGTGCGATCTCCAAAGACCTGAAGAACGGCGCGCTGGTGCGAGCCTCCCAGCAGCCGGACGGGACGGCGCGCGCCGACGCGAGCGGATCCTGACCGCCATGACCATCCATGCCGACTCGCTGCCTCGCTCCGTCGCGGCGCCCGCGGTTCCGGTCCTGGCGATCCGCGACGTGGTCAAGACGTACATCATGGGCGTGGAGCAGGTGCATGCCCTGCGCGGCGTCAGCCTCGACATCCACCGGAACGAGTACGTCGCCGTGATGGGACCGTCCGGATCGGGGAAATCGACCCTCATGAACGTGATCGGCTGCCTGGACGTGCCCACCTCCGGAACCTACATGCTCGAAGGGCAGTCGGTCGCGGACATCTCCGAATCGCGGCTCGCGGAGATTCGCAATCTCAAGATCGGGTTCGTCTTTCAGACGTTCAACCTGATTCCGCGCGCCGATGTCTTTCACAACGTCGAGCTGCCGCTCGTCTACGGTGGCGTTCCGCGCTCGGAACGGAGGAAGCGGGCCGCCCTCGCGATCGAGCGAGTGGGGCTGTCCGATCGAGCCAAGCACAAGCCGAACGAGCTCTCCGGAGGGCAGAGGCAGCGCGTCGCGATCGCGCGGGCGCTGGTCTGCAATCCGTCGATCATTCTCGCGGACGAGCCGACCGGGAATCTCGACAGCAAGACGGGCGACGAGATCATGAAAATGCTGGACGAGCTCCATTCCGCCGGGCAGACCATCATCCTGGTGACGCACGAGGACTACATCGCCGAGCACGCCGAGCGGGTGGTGCGCCTGCAGGATGGACTGATCGAGAGCGACGTCCGGCGCGCCAAGCGGCGCGCGACCTAGACGCGAAACCGTCGGATCGGCCCGGATCCGTGGGGGACATCGAGCATGGCACTGGCATTGGAGATCACCGAGTCGTTGCGCATCGCTTTCGGCGCGCTTCGGGCCAACAAGGGGCGCGGCGCCCTGACCACTCTCGGCATCATCATCGGAATCGTGGCCGTGGTGCTCACCATGACTGCCGCGAACGGCTTGCAGAACAGCTTCCGGCAAAGCTTTTCCGCGGTCGGATCCGACGTGCTGTACGTCTCGCGCATGCCCTGGGTGATGATGGACGACTTCTTCGTCTATCGGAATCGGCCGCGCCTGGAGCTGCGCGACACACGCGCGCTCGAGGAGAGTCTGCGCGGCCTGGCGATCGTCAATCCGACCATGGACGGCCAGCAGGATGTGAAGTACCGATCCCAGACGATGGAGCGAGTCTCCGTCATCGGCACGACGGAGAAGCAGATCCAGGTCTCGAGCGCCCAGCCGGAGACCGGCCGATTCCTTCTTCCCTTCGACGTGACCCGCAAGAAGAAAGTCTGCGTGATCGGAACCGAGGTTCGCGATGCGATGTTCGGCAGCTCCGACCCGATCAACAAGACGATGATGATCGGACGGGTTCCATTCCGCATCATCGGGGTGATGGAGAAGCAAGGCGGGAGCACGTTCGGCGGGCCGAACTTCGATCGCCAGATCTTCGTTCCGATCACCTCCTACGTGAAGGCATATGGGGGCGACCGGGGTCGCCAGGACGTGAACGTGGCCGTCAAAGCCCCCTCGCAGGAAGCGTTCGCGGATCTCGAATTCGAAGTGATCGGCGCGATGCGGAAAATCCGCGGACTGCGGCCTACGGAGGGGGACAACTTCTCGATCAACAAGCTCGACACGCTGGTCGGAGCCTTCAATCAGGTCATGGGCGTCGTGCTGCTGGTCGGACTCCTGGTGACCAGCGTGTCCCTGTTCGTGGGAGGCGTCGGAGTCATGAACATCATGTTCGTCTCGGTGACCGAGCGCACGCGGGAGATCGGCATCCGCAAGGCGATCGGCGCCAAGCGGCACAGCATCCTCTTCCAATTC
>CAMPIC010000123.1 GCA_946886185.1 uncultured bacterium | reverse complement strand
TCGCGGGAGACATCGGCTATCGCCGCATAGATCTCCGCCTCGAGGGATGCGCTGCGGATGGCGCGCGCCGTGGACCATTCGAGCTCCATCTGCGCGGCTGCTTCCCCGATCAAGTAGACGGCGGCCGTACGTTCGGCCACCAGGGAAGCGAGGGGAGCGAAGCTCTGCCCTTTGCCCACCCCGCCCGCGATCAGCCGGACCGGCTCCTTGAACGCGCGCAAGGCGACCTCCAGCGAACCGACATTGGTGGCCTTGGAGTCGTTGATGCACTCGCACCCGCCGATCGTCCCGACCGTTTCGAGGCGATGAGGAAGGCCCCCGAAATGCGCGAGCGACTCCGCGATCCCCTCGGCGCTCGCGCCCAGGGCATACGCGGTGGCGGCCGCCGCCAGCGCGTTCTCGAGATTGTGCCGTCCTGGCAGGGAAAGCCGCGCGCGTGGCTGGAGGGGGACCTCCAAGCTCCGGTCCCGGATCCAGATCCGATCGTCACGCAGAACGCAGCCATCCACGCCACGATCCTTCATCTGGACACGGAGGCATCGGGCCGGCTTCACCACGCGCGCGAGCTCGTCCATGTCCTGTCCTTCCCCTAACACCGCAACGTCGCCCGCGGTTCGGTTCCGGAACATCCGCAGCTTGGCCTCGCGATATTCCGCAAAGTCTTGGTAGCGATCGAGATGGTCGGGGCTCAGGTTGAGCAGGGTCGCGACCCGGGGATGGAATGAGCGGGTATCCTCCAGCTGGAAGCTCGACACCTCCGCCACGAAGGTGGCGCCCGGATCGACCCGCACTCCATCGCAGATCGGCCGGCCGATGTTGCCGACCACCTGGACGCCGATCCCCGACCGCCGCACCATGTCGCCGGTCCAGGCGGTGGTGGTGCTCTTGCCGTTCGTCCCCGTGATCGCTCCGAGCGGGCCTTGCACCGCGAGCGCACCGAGCTCCAGCTCCCCGATGATCGGCACGCCGAGGCGGCGCGCCTCCTCCAGGAATGGGATGCGCGGGTCCACTCCGGGAGACTTCACGATCAGATCGACGGTGGAGAGCGCGCGTGGATCGTGCTCGCCCATGGCCAGCTCCACCGCGACGCCCTGGGCCGTCATGGCGCGCGCGCGCTCGTGAGCGGAGGCATCGTCGCGACGATCGAGCAGCAGGAGCGCGCATCCGCGATCGGCGAGGAGCGCGGCCGCGGACCACCCGGAACGCGCCAGCCCCAGCACTGCCACGCGTGGATCGCGGCGTTTCGGCTCGATGCCCAATGCCTCGAACGGCCAGAGGCCGGCGCGTTTCGGGGTCTCGGTCATCACTGCAGCTTCACCGTGCTGATGGTGACGAGCGCGAGCAGGATCCCCAGGATCCAGAATCGCACCACGACGTGATTCTCCGGCCAACCGGAAAGCTCGAAATGATGATGGAGCGGAGCCATCTTGAACACTCTCCGTCCCCACAGCTTGAACGAAACGACCTGGATCATGACCGAAAGCGTGATGATGACGAAGAGCCCGCCCACCAGCACCAGGAGCATCTCCCGCTTCACCAGCACCGCGAGCACGCCGAGCGATCCGCCCAGGGAGAGAGACCCCGTGTCGCCCATGAAGACGCGCGCGGGATGGCAGTTGAACCAGAGGAATCCGAGGCTCGCGCCCACCAGGGCTCCCGCGTAGACCGCAAGCTCGCCCGCCTGCTCGAGGAACGGCAAACCGAGATAGTCGGAGAAGATCGCGTTCCCCGAGACGTAGGCGAGCACCCCGAAGGTGGCCGCCGGGGGAATGAGCAGCCCGATGGCGAGCCCATCCAGACCGTCGCTCAAGTTGACGGCGTTGGATGCGGCAGTGATTACGAGGATGACGAACGGGATGTAAAAGAGGCCGAGGTCGAACAGCTTCTCTTTCACGAACGGAAGAGAGGTCGCGGTGGGCGAAAGCGTCCCGAACGGCTCGAGCCACAGAATCCCGAACCCCACCGCCAGACCGACCGTGAACTGCAGGATCAGCTTGTATCGGCCCTGCAGCCCCGCCTTCTTCTTTTGCACCACCCGGCGGTAGTCATCCAGGAATCCGATGAGACCGAGGGAGATCGTGGTGAAGATCATGATCCAGATCGTCGCGCGGGTGAGGTTGGCCCAGAGGAGCGTCGGCACGACCGTCGCGATGACGATGAGGATGCCTCCCATGGTGGGAGTTCCCGCCTTGCTCTGATGGCTGCTCGGCCCTTCTTCGCGAATCTTCTGACCCAGCTTCAGCTCCCGCAGGCGGGCGATGACGTAGGGCCCGAGGAGGAAGGAGATGAGGAGCGCGGTGATGGTGGCGTATGCGGCGCGAAAGGTGATGTACCGGAACACATTCAGCACCGAGAACTCTTCGTGCAGGGGAAAGAGCAGATGATAGAGCACCGCTCAGCCCTCCGTCCGGAAGGAGAAGTCGGGGGTGAATCTCTCGAGGATCCGTTCGAGAGCCAGCCGTCGCGACGCCTTGAGCAGCACCAGGTCCCCGCGGCGCAGCGTTTCGGCCAACCAGTCAGAGGCATCTTCCCGTGTCGCGCTCCAGTTCACCAGATCCACCCCCGAGCTTCGCAGGCACGCGTCATGCGCGGGCCGGGCATCTTGACCGATGAAGCAGGCGATCTCGATCCCGTGAACGAGACTGCCCAGCTCCCGATGAATCGACTCCGAAGCGTCGCCCAGCTCGGCGAGCGCTCCCAGGACCAGAACGCGCCGGCCTCGGTGAGGCACGGTGCGCAGAAACTCGATCGCGAGCCGCGTCGACTCCGGACTGGCGTTGTAGCAGTCGAGGATCCAATCGAGATCGTGCACCCGGCGCGGCTCCATGCGGAGCGCCTGGCGCGGGGCGTGCGCGAGCCGGGGAGCGAGGCGCGCCGGATCCTCGCCCAGCGCTTCCACCGCCGCGAGCGCTCCGAGCGACGAAAGCATCGCGCCCATCCCGAGCGGCGCCAGGTGCACCGGTCCGGTCTGCCGGGTCGAGAAGCGCGTTCCCGAAATGGAGATCTCCGGCGCGCCCTCCGGATGCCAGTCGGCGCTGCCGGAGAGACCGAACGTGCGGCGCGGCCGCGCGCTCATGGACGCGGGCAGGCGCTCCAAGATCCACGGATCGTCCGGAAGCACGAGCGGCGCGCCGGAAGCGAGGCCGCTCTCGATCTCCAGCTTGGCCGCCAGGATCGCCTCTCGCGATCCGAAATGGCCGATGTGCGCGCGCCCTACCGAGGTGATGAGCGCGACGTCGGGGCGCGTCAGATTCGAGAGGAGCTCGATCTCCCCCGCGTGGTTCATTCCCATCTCGATGACGGCGAAGCGGTGCGCGGAGGAGAGTCCGAGCAGAGTCCAGGGGACGCCCACGTGATTGTTGCGATTGCCGCGCGTCGCCCAGACACCGTCTCCGAGAAGATGGGCGACCAGATCCTTGGTGGTGGTCTTGCCGCTCGATCCGGTGATGGCGACGATCCGTCCGTCCCACCGCGCGCGATGATTCGCCGCCCACCTTTGCCAGCCGAGCAGGGAGTCGCCCACCACGATCTGGGGCCGCGGCTCCTCGAGAGGTGCATCCACCAGCGCGGCGCACGCGCCCGCCTCGAACGCGCGCTTCAGGAACGCGTGTCCATCGAATTGCTCTCCGCGCAGCGCCACGAAAAAATCGCCCGGGCGCAGAGTGCGGGAGTCGAGAGAGAGCGATTCGTAGGCAATGGACCGGGACTCATCCGCGTGGAGAAGCCGCCCTCCCGAGAGTGCGGCGATCTCGCCCAGAGTCCACGAGGAGCCGATCACGGGTTGCCTTTCCCGGATGATCCCTCGAGCAGGCGTCTCTGCTCGAGCGCGCGCCGCGCCACTTCCCGATCGTCGAACGCCACGACCCGGTCGCCGCGGATTTGTACCGTCTCGTGCCCCTTTCCCGCAATCAGGACCGTGTCCTCCGCGCGCGCGAGCCCGATCGCCAGCGAAATGGCGCGCTCCCGATCGGGCACTTCGTGAAGGGCAGCCGTACCCGGAACGCCGCGCCGCACCTCTTCGCGGATCCGATCGGGATCCTCGGTGCGCGGGTTGTCGTCGGTGAGCACGAGCAGGTCGGCTGCCGCGGCCACCTTTCCCATCTCGGCCCGCTTGGCCCGATCGCGATCGCCTCCGCATCCGAAGACCAGCAGGAGCCGGCCGCGCGTGAACGGGCGCAGGCTTTCCAAGGCGCGCGCGAGCGCGTCGGGGGTGTGGGCGTAATCGACCAGCACCGAGAACTCCTGGCCCGCGTCCACCGGCTCCATCCGACCCGGCACACCGGCGAGATCGTGCAGTCCGCGCGCGATCACGTCGGGCGCGATGCCGAGCATCAGACCGGCGCCGAACGCGGCGAGAAGATTGTCGACCTGGAAGGCGCCGCGCAGCTTCGACTCGATCGCGATCGCGCCGCCGGGAAATTGCACCTCCACGGTCAAGCCGCCCGATCCGTAGCGCACCTCGGTAGCGCGGATCTGCGCCGACTCGGAGCGCCCGTACCGCACGATGCGATCGCCGGAGCCGCGCACGATCGCATCCACAGAGGGGTCGTCGCCGTTCACGATCGCATCGGCGATGAGCGGATCTCCCCGCTCCTCCGCGCGGAAGAGACGATTCTTGGCCGCCGCGTACTGCTCCATGGTCCGATGGAAGTCGAGGTGATCCTGCGAGAGGTTGGTGAAGACCACGATCGGAAACCGCGTGCCGTAGGTCCGGCGCAGCTCCAGACCGTGCGAGGAGACTTCGATCGCCGCCACCTCCACGCCGGCCTGGACGAGCGCGGCGAGCTCCGCCTGAAACTCGGTCGCCTCCGGGGTGGTGAACGGCTGCGGTTTGAGCGCGCCCGGCCGTCCCACGCCCAGCGTGCCCATGACCGCGCCCGACTTGCCCGCGGCGCGGCAGATCGATTCGATCATCCACGTCACGCTGCTCTTCCCGTTGGTGCCGGTGATCCCGATCGCCTGCACGCGGTGGGAAGGATGCCCGTACCAGGAGGCGGCCAGAAGAGCGAGCGCTTTGCGGCCGTCGTCGACCTGCAGATAC
Source organism: uncultured bacterium (assembly GCA_946886185.1). The sequence goes on along the minus strand of CAMPIC010000123.1, from coordinate 2,549 downwards.
GGAACGTTGGGGATCGATTCGCGCTCTCCGATGACGAGCGCGGCGCCTGACTCCCGCGCGCGCGACGCGAACTCGTGGCCGTCCCGGGTGAGGCCCGGAAGGCAGACGAATACTCCGCCCGGAGTTACGCGCCGGCTATCGTGATGCACGCCGGTGATCGTCGTGTCTCCGGCGGGCATGTCCGTCTTCGGCCGCGGATTCAGCGGAGAGAGCTCGCGCAACAAGCTGTCCAGAGGCGCGCCTCGCAATGTCCTGGAACTCCTTCCACGCTCGGCTGGAGTCCGGTCCCAGCTCGAGCCAGCACGCTTCGCCAGCTTCGATAGTCTCTCCCGGAGCCGGCCTCTGTCCAATCACCCAACCCGCTCCCGCGACGTGCGGAACGCCGTGGATCGAGTCGATGCGCAGAAGCGCGTCCCGCAAGGAAAGTCCCGCCAGCGCAGGCATGGTGGCTTCTTCTTCACCTGAGAGTTCGAGCGTGACCACTCCGCCGGGGGGAAGATCGCGGCCCGGCTCCGGCCGCACCGCGGTGACCCACGATCCGCTTCCTTCGAAGCGTGGGAGGAATCCGCTCTCCTGGACGACCCGCCGCGCGACCGCCGCGGAGAGGCCCGCGACCGCGGGAACCGCGCGCATCGTTTCGGGCCGGCGAGCCGGACGCTCCACTTGCACGATCTCCGCCTCGTGCAGCAGATCGCGCACGCCGGAGACGATTTCCTGGAAGACCGGAGCGGCGACGTTCCCTCCATAGATATCGCCGCGCGGCTCATCGAGCACGACGACGCACAGTACCTCCGGGTCTTCCCAGGGGGCAAAACCGATGAATGAGGCGACGTAGCGTTCCTTGCTGTATCGCCCCAGTTCCGGTAGGTACTTCTGCGCCGTTCCGGTCTTCCCAGCCGGTTCGTATTCTTCGATCTCCGCCTTCGAGGCAGTGCCTTCCGCGACCACGCTCCGCAGCATCGCGCGCAGCGTGTGCGCGGTCTCGGGACGGATCACGCGCCGCACCACCTCGGGCTCGCGCGAGAGGGAGACTTCGCCGTCCGGCGTTCGGACCTCACGCACCAGGAGAGGACGCATCAGGTTTCCGCCGTTCGCGACGGCGCCGAACGCCATCGCGAGCTGGATTCCCGTGCACGAGATCTCCTGTCCGAAGGCCATCGTGAGCAGAGACCGACCAGACCATGCGGAGGGGTCGGGGATCCTTCCCCGTCCTTCCCCCGGGAGCTCAATTCCCGAAGGGAGTCCGAACCCGAAAGAGCGTTCCATGCGATGGAACCCCTCCGCTCCAACTCGTTCCGCGATCACTCCGGTGCCGATGTTCGAGGAGTGCGCCATCACCTCCGTCGCGGTCAGGATCGAATACTTCTCGTGATCGCGAATCGGCGACCCTCCCGGGAGCGAGCGCGAGCCGTTCATGCAATCGATCAGATCGCTCGGCGAAAGCCTCCCCTCTTCGAGCGCGGCGGCGAACGCGACGATCTTGTAGACCGATCCCGGCTCGAACTGATCCACCACCGGGCGCAGGCGAAGCGTCTCGGTGTTCCAGGTCTGCGCGTCCTGCGGATCGACTCCCGGAAGCGAAACGAGCGCGAGGATCTCCCCGGTTTGCGGGCGCGTCACGATCGCGAAGGCTCCGGTGGCGCGCTGGTCGGAGAGCGCTTTCGCCAGCGCGGCGGTGGCCAGCTCCTGGATCCGTCCGTGGAGCGTGACCTGGAGCGAGCTTCCCGGCTTCGGAACCGAGAGCACGTGACGCTCCAGCCCCTGGAAGAGCTCGCCGGTGCGATCGGAGATCTCGAGCAGCGCTCCGTCTTCGCCTTTCAACCGGTCGTCGAACTCATGCTCGAGCCCGCCCAGCGGCAGAGCTTCGGAGTTGAGGACTCCGATGACGTTGCCGCCCGACCCCATGGAATAGAGCCGCTTCGATTCCAGGTGCGTCTCGAGGGCGGGAAACCGCTCGGTGAGACTCTCGATCGTGCGCTCGGGAACGACCTCGCGCGTGACCCAGGCGAAACGCCGGTCCTTGTTCTCCAGGAGGCGCAGGAGGAAGGCGGTGGAATCGACCAGCCCCTCTCGGGCGAGCGCGCGCGACAGGGCTCGGGGATCTTTCACGCGAGCCGGATCGACCGCGAGCGAGTTGTTGGAGACCGAGTGGGCGAACTTCGTGCCGTCCGCTCCCACGATCTCGCCGCGATCGGCGCCGAGGGGACGGATCTGCCCCTGGCGAGCGAGCGCACGCTCCTCCCAGCGTTCGTGCTGGAGCACCTGCACCTGGAAGGCGCGCCCCAGCAGAACGATCCAGAGCAGCGCGAGCGAGCCTGCCAGGAGCCGATGTCTAACGGCGATCCGCAATCTCGGACTCCCACGGTTGTTCGCCCGCCAGAGCTTCCGCGAGAATCAGCCGCGAGCCGCGCTGCAGATCTTCCGCGATCTGCTCGAGCATTCCGTCCGCGCGGGGAACGGCTTCCGGGATCGGCACGAGATGTGTGTGGGCGCCGCGCCCGAAGCCTGCCTCCTGCGCGCTCGAGATCACCTCGGCATAGGCGCGCCTC
>CAMPIC010000122.1 GCA_946886185.1 uncultured bacterium | reverse complement strand
CTCGTACGACCGCGTGGAAGCGCACGCCCTCGACCAGATCGCGCGCTTCGCCCCGGGGATAGAGGCGGCGCAGGCATTCCGCGCGTCGTTTTCGAAGGTGCTGCATGAGCTCCGGAGCGAAGAGGAGCCGGGAGCACAAGCGGAGGAACGGCACACTTTCGCCACGCTCCCGGAGCGCATCACCCTCCGCAGCACCGGCCTCGCGTCGCGCGACGACTGGACGAGCACCTACTCGGTGCGCATCGTCTACGGACTGGCTGGAGCGACCCGGCGAGCGGTCCTGGAACTTCCGCTTTCGAGCGCGCGCGCGCTGATCGCGCGGGTGGTCGGCGTTTCCCCCGCGCGGCTGGGAGCCTCCGACCTCCTCACTCCGGTCGAACAAGGGATTCTCGCGTTCTTCGCGGAACGATTGGCCGGCGCGGCGGACCCGCTGCCGCATCTGTCCCCTCTCCTTCCCCTCTCCGTGCTCGATATCGTCTCGGAGTCCGCCTCATTCCCCTGGGGGGCGGAAGGAGCGGCCGGTTGGTATGCGATTTCAGGATCGGCACTCGTGGTCGGAGCCAACATCCCGTTCCGCCTCCTCGTGCCCTGGGCGGCGTTGCGCGCGGCGCGATTGCGGTACGAGGCGGGAGCGGGGGCGCAGGAGCGCGCGCGATCCCGGTCCGCGCGGGTTCTCGGAGCGCTGTCTTCTTTGCGGATCCCGCTCACCGGCCGCATCGGCAAGGTCGGGCTGCGCCGCGCCGAGCTCGAGGAGCTGGAGCCGGGCGACGTGGTGTTGCTCGATGAGCCGGACAGCTGGCCGCGCTTCGAGTCGGGCCATCTCAGCGGAGCGATTCGGCTCGCGTTCGAGGGATGCGAGGAACGCGCCGGGAGCGTCATCGCGGAAGTTCTCCAAGACTCCCGGAATCTGACCGTGGCTGTGAAACAACTGATCACCGGCCTGACGATGCGCGAAGCAGACAGGAGGATGCGGAAGGTGAGCGCGAACGAGCCGAATGAAGCGGAATCGACCGACGTGCCGCGAAAAAAAGGCGCGAGCAAGACGGCCACAGGACACCCCGAGGCGGCGGCGCTGGCCGACGAGGCGCCGGTCCAGGTCCGAGTCGAGCTCGGCAGAATCCGGATGACGGTCGCGGAGCTCGCCGAGCTTTCTCCCGGCACCATCCTGGAATTGCGGAAAGATCCCGAGCAGCCGGTGACGCTCCTCATCGAGGATCGAGTGGTGGCGCGCGGCGAGATCGTGCGCATCGAAGGTGAGTTGGGCGTACGGATCCTGAGTCTGCACTGACATGCACGAGCTCGTGTCGGCGTCCGCGACAGCCCTCGCCCAGTCGATGGACTCGCTCCAGGCGCTTCCCTCCGATCCCGGAACCGGTTCCGGCTATTTTTCGTTGCTCCTCCGCACGCTCCTCTACCTGCTCGCGATCACCGTGCTCGTCTATGTCGCGCTCAAGTGGGTCGCGCCGCGCTTCTTCCGATGGAACTTCACTGCCGGCGGATCGATGGCGGTGATCGATCGCCTTCCCCTGGGCGGACACAAGTCGGTCTGCGTGCTGCGCGCGGCGGGGCGCTACTATCTGGTCGGCGTGACCGATTCCCAGGTGCGTCTCTTGACGGAGCTCGATCCGCAGGAAGTGGAATCCCGCTATCCGGACAAGACCAGGCGATCCGCGGAGACCCAGTCATCGGCAGGGAGTTGAATGGCGATGGGCAACCACAGTCCGATCTCGCTCCTTCTGGTCCTGGGAGCGATCTCCCTCGCGCCTTTCCTGCTCATCATGCTGACATCGTTCGTCAAGATCGCGGTGGTGCTGTCGATCGTGCGCAATGCTTTCGGAACCCAGCAGATCCCCCCCAACCAGGTGGTGACGGGGCTGGCGTTCGTGCTCACGATCTTCGTGATGACGCCGGTGGGCGAGCAGGTTTACGAAGCGACGCGACTCGAAGGGCAGCGCGGCACCCGGATCTTCAGCGAGAACAACGTGGAAGCGCTGCTCGAAGCCACGCGCGAGGGGAAGGAGCCGGTCCGGACGTTCCTGGATCGGCACACGCATCCTCGCGAGCGCGCCCTCTTCGTCGATCTGGCCGGCAGGCTCGCGGACGATCCCGCGCGGGTGACCGATCCTCGATCGTTCCAGGTCCTGATCCCCGCGTTCGTCATCAGCGAGCTCAAGGAAGCGTTTCAGATCGGCTTCATCGTCTTCCTGCCGTTTCTCATCATCGACATGGTGGTCGCGAACATCCTGCTCGGGCTCGGCATGATGATGCTCTCGCCGACCACCATCGCATTACCGTTCAAGATCCTCTTGTTCGTGCTCGTCGATGGATGGTTCCTCATCGTCCAGGGACTGGTGCTGGGGTACGTCCAGCGATGAATCGGGAGTAGGAACCGATGGACATGGGATACGCGCTCCGCCTGTGCCACGACGCGCTCATGCTCATCCTGATCTTGTCCGGGCCGGCCCTCCTCGCCAGTCTGGGCATCGGCCTGCTCGTCTCTCTCTTTCAGGCGAGCACCCAGATCCAGGAGCCGACCCTCACCTTCGTTCCCAAAATCGTGATTACGTTCCTGGTCCTGCTGCTCCTCGGATCGTGGCTCCTGACGCAGCTGGTGCTCTTCACGCAGCGCATGTACCAGTCGATTCCGCGCATCATCGGGGCGTGAGGGGGCCGCCCGCGCATGATCGGACTGGACCCACTCAGCCGCATCGTGAGCGAAGAGATGATCCTCGGGATCCTGCTCGTGCTCGCGCGCTCGCTGCCTCTCCTCCTGCTGGTTCCGTTCCTCGGGGGACGCTGGGTGCCACGGTCGGTGAAGCTCGGCGTCGCCTTGGCCTTTTCCGTGTTCCTCCTCCCGTACCTCGCGCCGCCGCAGGGGTCGTTGGGCGCCACCGAGATCTTCTTCCTGGTGATGAAGGAAGCGGCCGTCGGGACCACCCTCGGGTTCGTCGCGTCGATGGTGTTCCTCGGATTCTCCTCGGCCGGAAGGTTGGTCGACGTGCAGCGGGGCGTGAACGTGTTCGAAGCGCTGGACTACCACGCGGAGTTGCGCGGATCCGCGATGGGACAGCTCTACGGCCAGGCCGCGGTGCAGGTGTTTCTCCTCGCGGGCGGGCATCTGGTCTTCCTGCGCGCTTACTTTCAGAGCTTCGAGGCCATCCCGGTCTGGCAGTTCCCGCAGTTCGCGCAGGGGACCACGGCGATCCTGGACGCGCTCGCGCGGGTCTCGGCGGACGTGCTCTGGATCGCGCTCCAGCTCTCCGCTCCGGCGCTCATCGTGATCTTCCTCACCGACGTCGCCTTCGGCGTCTTCGGCCGGACGGCTCCCCAGGTCAACGCGTTCGTGGCTTCGCAGCCCGCGAAGGTGGCGATCGGAGTCGGTGTGACGCTCCTGATCCTGCGCGTTCTCTTCGATCAATTCGAAGCGCACGGGCGGGCCATGCTCGTGCACCTGTTCCGTCTCCTCGAGATGCTGGAGTGAACGACTGATGGGTGACAAGACCGAACACCCCACCTCGAGACGGCTCTGGGAGACGCGGCGCAGGGGACAGGTCCCGAAGAGCGACTCGTTGACATCGGCAGCGGTCGTGCTCGCGCTCGCCTTGTCCCTTCCGATCCTGGGTCCTAAGATGGCGGAGATCCTCCGGGCCGCGTTTCAGCGCAATCTCGCGCTCGCGATCGATGACCCGGCCCTCTCCATGGAAGCCGCATTTTCTCTGCTCGAAGGAGCCGGACGAACGGTGTGGGCCGCCGTTGCTCCGCTCTTCGCGGTCATCCTGCTCGCCGCGGCCGGCGCGCTGTTCCTGCAAACAGGACCGATCTTTTCCACGCACCCCGTCTCCCCCGCTGCATCGCGATTGAGCCCGTCGAAAAATCTGAGGAGTCGGTTGGCTTCGCAAAAGGGTGTGCTCGCCTTCTGGCGGTCGTTTCTCGAACTGGCGATCGTGTCGACCGCTCTCTATTGGGTGGCGAAGACGTCGCTCCGTGAGATCGGAGCGACCGTCCGGGATCCCGTCTCCACGGCCTCTTTGACCGCGCACTTGCTCACACGCCTGGCCACGGTGACGGGCGGTGCGCTCCTCTGTCTGGGGGTGGTCGATCTGTTCCTACGATGGCGCGAACACCTGCGAAGCCTGCGCATGAGCAAGGAAGAGGTCGCGCAGGAGCAGCGGCAGATGGAGGGAGATCCACGTCACCGGGGAGCGCGGCAACGGCTCCACCGGGAGATTCTTTCCACCTATTCGCCCGGCGCCGCTCCGGAGCGTCGCGCCGACGCCGCGGAGATGTCGCGGAGAAGCTCCTCGGCGGGGGGAAGACCGGGAGCCCAGTAGAGAGCCTGCTCGGCCGCTTCGGTCGCGCCGCGGAGATCGCCGATCGCAGCGCGGACTCGACCGAGCTGCACCCAGACGTTGTGATCCACCGGAAACACGCGGATCGCAGCTTCCATCTCCCAGAGCGCGGAGGCGAGATCCTGTTCCTGCACCCGCGCGTTCGCGAGCTGCAGGTGCGCCTGCTGGATGTCGAGCCGCTTGTTCACGAGAAGCGAGACGATCTCTGCATCGCGATCCAGGAAGCGCTGCAGCGCCCCGATCCCGGCGCTGTCTCCGGCGGCCGCGAAGAGGAGCGCGGCCTCCTGCAAAACCGAGCGCGCCTGGTACGGGTACGGCGCGGCGCGATCGCCGGAGCGGACATAGGGCCACATCCCGAGCAGCTTGTCGATGCGCGCGTCGGCGAACGCCAGATCGACGGGAGTGAGCGCGGCCTCGCGCAGCCAGCGTCCCGCCAGAGCAGGAGTCACCTCCGAGATCGATCTGCCGAGAAGTGCGTCCGCGGCCGCGGAAGCGATCCTGGCATTTCCCAGGAACGTGGGATGGAGGTGCTCGATGCACGACTCGTGTCCGATCGCGCCTCCTCCGATCGCCTGGCGAAAGATCTCCACCGTCGGGACCAGGGTGCACCCGTACCGCTCCGCCAGCCGGTGAATCTCGTGGTTGATCGAATCGGGAGCGCGAAATGGAATCGCGTCCAGATTCCGTGCGGCGATGAAGTCGTCGACGGCATCCCGATCTCCCAACGCCTCGCGCGCGCATCCCCGAAGGTATCGCCAGCCCGCGTCGAGCGAGTCTCGTTGGACGGTTGCATCCAGTTCCGGAAGATGCCGAACCGCCTCCTCATGCGTCGTCCGACCGCTCTCCCAACCGGCCTGCCAGGCCTCTTCCTGGCGATCCGCGAGAGAGTCCGGCGATCCGAATGGAAACAGATCGCGCTCGTTCGCGATGACCTCGCAAAGCACCACCTTCACTCCGCGTTTCGCGGCCGCGCCCAGAATCGTTTCCATCTGCTTCCGATAGTTGGAGACGGCGCGCTCTCTCATTTTCGAATCGGGAGGAACGCTCGCGCGCTCGCGGGATTCCTCTTCCGGATCGGAGCCGGCCGGCGGCATCGCCCGTTCCAGGAGTCGGAAGAGGCGGAGACGGTAGAAAGGATCGAGCGCGGCGGAACCGCGCGCGCCTCCCGAGACCACGCCACCCACCCCATAGAACTCGTTGTGACCGAGATAAAGGACGAGCGCATCCGGCTCGACCTCGAGCGCCTCGCCGATGAACGAAGCCACGGAGGAGGAAGAGAGTGCGGTCACTCCCAGATTGGTGACCTCCCACTCCTGATCCGGTTGCCGCTCCGTGAGGATCTGCTCCAGAAGCGCCGGGAACGCTCCGTGCGCCGGAAAGGGAAACCCTGCCGTGGTCGATTCCCCGAGACAGAGGATCCTCCGCGTGCCGGCCGGTTTCTGCGAAGGCAAGACCTGGAAGTTGGCGGGCCGGACCACGCCACCCGGCCCGATGTGGAAGAAGCGAGCCGCGATCTGCGAGTTGAGCTGCAGAAAGGCGCGCCCGTACACATCTTTCTCGATGAAAAGGGGGGGCGGCGCAGCCACTCCGAAGAGGCGCAGCCCGGCTTCGAGGAGCGCGAGCAGCGCGATCGGAATCAGGAATGCGATCAGCCGGAAGTACCACGGGAAGCGGCGCGCGACCTGGGGTTCCGCGGCGCCGCGGCGTTTCGGATGCTTGCGATTCAACAGATCTCCGAGCGGGAGTCGATGCCCCGTGCCGACTGCATGATCCCTCGGAGGGAAGCGAAGGGAATGCGGCGCTGTCAAGGGCCGGAGCCCAGTCGAGGAGGGCCGGCGAGCGCTCCGCGGTCCGAGCCGCTCAGATCGAAGGGCCCGGACGACGGGCGAGGCGGTGCTATCGGTGGACGATGACGCCCAGGCCTGCACCCGCGGACGATCGGAGCTCTGCCACCGGCAGTAGCGGACGGCCGGGCTCCTCCGCCGGCGTCAGCGGACGATCACGAGGCGACGCGTCACTGCTTCGGCGCCGGTCCTCACACGGACGAAATAGACGCCGGCCGGAAGCGCGCTGCCGTCGTTCGCGGTCAAGTCCCACGCCTGATCGTGTGCACCTTTCCCGAGCACGGGGTCTTCGAGTGTGGCCACGATCCGTCCGGTGACATCGAGGACATCCAGCTCGACCGGGTCCGCGGTCGACGTCGAGTACACCAGCTCGACCGGCGATCGAGTCGGATTGGGCGCGATCGAAAGTTTCGACGACTCCATCCCAGGAAGTGGAACGCCGGCCGTCACATCGCCGAATCGCTGGACGCGGAGGTTGGCCTGATCCGCCACGTAGACGGATCCTTCCAGTCCGATCGCGATTCCGGAAGGGCCCTGGAACTCGCCCGGACCGGTGCCGGAGGATCCGAGCACCTCAACCAGATCTCCATCCGGGGTCAGGACGTTCACGGTGTTTCCGCCGAAGCTCGCCACCCAGAATTGCCCCAGCGCGTCCATTTCGACGTCGAGTCCGTTGACAGTGGCTGCCGAGAACGTGCGCACGTAATTACCCGCGGTGTCGAACTGCTCCACGTCGGAGGTCGTCCACAGCACCACGCTGACGACTCCATCTCTCTCGATGATCCCGGCGGTATGCTGGCCGCTCGCGCTCTCCCAATCGACGATCGGATCGCCTGCCCCGGAATACTTGTGGACCTGCAGGTTTGAGTATCCGGTCACGTAGACGTCTCCCGCTGCATCGACCGCCACATGGTCGCTGCGAATGCTCGGAATGGGCCACGCCAGGACGAACTCTCCCTCGCTGGTGAACTTCTCGACCCGCGCGCCTTCGTAATCGCAGATGTATACATCGCCGCTCGCGTCGAAGGCGATCCCGGTCGGAGTGAGGAACTCTCCATCGCCCATCCCACGCCCTCCGAACGCGAAGAGGAGCTGGCCGCCGGCCGGCGCGAAGACCCGTACGGTATCGTCCTCGCAGGAAACCCAGACTCGCCCGCTCGGATCGACCTCCACGTCTTCGGGGGGTGCGGGAAGCGGCCATTCCTCCGCGAAAGGAGGAGCTGCCATTCCAATGCCGGCGCCACCGAGAGCGAGCATCGCGAAGCAGCCGGCAGAGAACCGCAGCCAGGCGGTCCTCCCGGCCGACGGATGAATGAGTGGAAACGCGCTGCGCATGAAAAAGCCTCCTCCGGGACGGGTCGTTTGCGGGCGGCGTCCCCGGGTCTATTGGGATTGCTTTGACG
>CAMPIC010000121.1 GCA_946886185.1 uncultured bacterium | reverse complement strand
GTCCGGCGGCGGCGCGGTCGGGAGCCCGTCCCCGCCCCAGCCGAGGCCCGGGTTGTGGACCTCCGGGTCGCGATCCGACGGGTACGCACGGCGGAGCGCCTCGTACGCCTTCTCCGCGTTCGTGTCGGCGCTGTTCTGGGTGAGGATCGTGAGGATCAGCTCGCTCGTCGGGTCGAGACGGCGCTCCCAGACGGGCGTGCCGTAGATCGACGCGAGTCCCGCCCGGACGTCGGCGACGAGGTTCGGCCGGTAGCGGGCGAGGCGGCGCTTCCAGGCGGCGACCGGATCCGGCCTCCGGCGCTTCGGCTTCGGCTTCGGCCTCGCCTTCGGGGAGGTGGGCCGCGTCATGGGCGGGTTCCGATGAGGCGAGCGACCCGTTCGGCACAGCGGACGAGCGGCGCCGTCCCCGCCGCCATCGCCTCCTCCACCGATTGCGGCCGCTCGACGACGGGCACGACGATGCAGCCGAAGGGCATCAGGGCATCGATCCCTTCGGGCGTCACGCCGCCTCCGACCGCGATCGTCATCATGACCGCTCCGACCCCGATGATGATTCCGAGCATGGTGAGCAAAGTCCGGAGCTTGTTGCGGAAAATGCTTTGCCCGGCTACCCGGATCAAGGTCGATGCCCTCATCGCTCCACGCCTCTCAAGAATGCTCTCGTCATACTCTCGTCATGCTCTCGTGAATGCTCCCGTCGTGCTCTCGTGAATGCTCCCGTCATGCTCTCGTCATGCTCTCGTCATGCTCTCGTGAATGCTCTCGTGAATGCTCCCGTCATGCTCGCGATTGGTCTGAATCACTTTCTCGCGATTGCTCGCGATTGCTCGCGACGTTCTCAAGGTGCTCGCGTGCGCTCTCTTCACTCGCCATGCGGCCGCGCCGTACACGCTCAGATCTGCCCCACCGGATCGACAGTCTTGAGGCGCTCGACCTCCCGTGCTGCCCGCACTCGATCCGAGATCGCTTCGTCACGCACGATCAGCCCATCGCGCAACTCCACCACTCGCTTCGCGCATCGGGCGATATCGGCCTCGTGAGTCACCACCACGATCGTCACTCCCTCTTCGTTCAGCTCCTGGAACAGCGCCATCACCTCCATGGAGGTGCGCGAATCGAGGTTTCCGGTCGGCTCGTCCGCCAAGAGGAGAGATGGGCCGGTCACGAGCGCGCGCGCGATCGCCACGCGCTGCTGCGGCCCCCCCGAAAGCTCGCTCGGCTCGTGGTCCAGCCGCTCGCCGAGACCGACCCGCTGGAGCGCCTCGATCGCCATGCTCCGGGACGGGAGCTTCTTCTGGGAGGTGCGATTGTAGAGCAGCGGGAGCTCGACGTTGTCGACCGCGCTGGTGCGGGCAAGGAGATTGAAACCCTGGAACACGAATCCGATCTTCTGATTGCGGATGTCCGCGAGCTCGTTCTTGCTCGCCTCGTGCACGCGGACCCCGTCGAGCACAAAGCTCCCGCCATCGGGCCGATCGAGACAGCCCAGGATGTTCATGAGAGTCGACTTCCCGGATCCGGACGCGCCGACGATCGAGACCATTTCTCGGCGCTTGATCTGGAGATCGACGCCCCGCAGCGCGCGGACCAGCGTCTGGCCCATGTGGTAGGTGCGGATGAGACCCCGGGCGTCGATGACGTGATCGCCATCCTCCGCTGGACCCGTCCATCGGTTTCGCGCATTGCCTTCCATCAGAAGCCGCCGCGGAAGCGCGATCCACCCTGCTGCTGACCGCCGAACGGATTCGAAGCCGCGCCTGCCGAGCCGGTGGTGACCGCGGCGATCGCTTCCAGTCCCTCGGCCACTCCCTCGCCTTCGATGACCGTGTTCTGACCATCGGTGATGCCGGTGCGAACGGGGATCACTTCGATGCGCCCGCCCTGCACCGTCCAGAGCATGCCGCGTCCACCCGACCGCTCGCCGCCACGCCCGGCGCCCTCCGCGCCAGGGCCGGCACCTTCGGCGTTGCCACCACGCGCGCCCCTGCGGCTCTCGCCACCAGTTGCAACGCCTTCCTCGCCACGGCCGGTAGCGGCCCCTTCGCCGCCGGGTCGTACACCGCCGCCCTCGTCGCCGCGTGCCGCTCCCGAGCCTTCTCCGTTTCGTGCCGCCCGGTCAGAAGCAGCTTCCCCGCGTGGACTCCCGTTGGATCCGGGCGCATCGCCCCGGCTGCTGACCTGCGCGCGCATCTCCGCGGTCGGCTGGAAGCGGAGGGCGGCATTGGGCACTTTGAGCACACCGGTGGCCTTGTCTACGACCAGCTCGACGGTTGCTGTCATTCCCGGAAGGAGCACGTTGTCCGGGTTCTCGAGCTCGATCGCGACCGTATAGCTGACGACGTTCTCCGTCATGGTGGACTGCAGGCGGATCTGCGACACCTGGCCGGTGAACGTGCGATCGCCGTGCGCCTGCACCGTGAAGCGCGCTTCCTGGCCCACGAACACCTTGCCGATGTCGCTCTCGTCGACCGATGCGAGGATCTGCATCTTCGAAAGATCGCCGGCGATAAGGAAGAGCTGCGGCGCGGAAAGGCTGGCCGCCACGGTTTGCCCCACGTCCACGAGACGACCGAGCACCACTCCATCGATCGGAGCGCGGATCTCGGAGTAGTCCAGATTGCGGCGCGCCCGCTCCAGCCCGATCTCGGCCGACTTGTAGCTCGCGGTCGCGACATCCAGCTGGTATTGCACGGCGTCCCAGTCACCCGCGTATATGAGCCGCGGCAACGTCCCCGGGCGTGGTCTCTCCATCTGCCGGCCCGCTGGATCCACCTCCGCCCGGCGACACACCAGGTTTGCCACGGCCGAACGGATCTCCTGCTGCAGCAAGGTTGGATCGATCCGGGCGAGGAGCTGCCCCTTCTCCACGCGATCGTTGAAATCGACGTAGATCTCCGCGACCTGGCCGGACACCTGCGTGCCGACGTCCACCGTCTGCGTCGCCTCCAGATTGCCGGTGCAGGACACGGTCGCGATCACGTCTCCCCGCGTCACCGTCACGAACCGGTAGGTGTCCGCGGCATCGCCCCGGCGCGCGAAGATCATCCATAAACCGGTGGCAACGACCGCAACGACGGCGGCGGCGAACAAGGCTCTCTTCATTCCGGATAACTCCGTTGGGGTTGCTCGAACGACGCTGGCGGACTCCCGATCGGGCCGGAATGGCTCCCAATCCGACACTTGTCGTTGGTTCCCCGAGTGTACCCTGGGCTGGAGACTTTTTCTCCGCGAAGGGACGAGATTCAAGCAAGTCCGCGAGGAGACACGACCCTTTCTTTGCCGCTCACATGAGCCGTGAATGCCGTGATGAAGCCGGAGAGAGAACCGCCCCCGGTCGAAAGGTCCCAGAGGTTAGACTCTGGGTTGCTCGGCGCGAGCGATCGATGGAGGGAGCCCTCGGATGCCCGACCATTTCGCCCGGGGAGAATCCTTCGACACGGAAGACCTGGGTCGCGTTTTCGAGGCGGCTCTGGATCTGCCGGAGGATGCGCGCGCCGCCTACTTGGACCAGGTCTGCCGGAACCGCCCCCGACTGCGACATCGAGTGGAGCGTCTCCTGGCAGCGGATCGGCGTCCCGGATTCTTGGACGAAGCCCCGACCGCGATGTGGAGCCGGTTTCTCTGCCACCCGTCTCCCGGTGATGCTCGGGAACCCCGGGCGCGGCACGCTCGGACTTCGCCAGGGATCGGAGCCGGCGATGTCCTGTGCCAGCGCTATCGGATCGAGAGGCTCCTGGCCCGCGGCGGCATGGGGGCGGTCTATCGCGCAATCGATCTCGATCTCGACGTCGCTCTGGCTCTGAAGACGATCCGTCCAGAGATCGCATCCCACCCGGATACTCTGCGGCGATTCAAACGAGAAGTTCTGCTGGCCCGTTCCATCTCCCATCCGAACGTCTGCCGCATCTACGATTTGGGGCGCGACCCGGAGCGCGGCATCACCTTCCTCACCATGGAATATCTGCCGGGCGAAACCCTGGAGACACGCATCCGCCGCGACGGACCGCTTGTTCCGAGGGATGCGCTGCCGCTGCTCGATCAGATCACGGATGCACTCGATGCCGCCCACCAGGCGGCAGTGATCCACCGGGATCTGAAGAGCGCGAACATCATGCTCGTCCCGTCGGAAGCGGGCGAGCGGGCCGTGCTCACGGACTTCGGGATCGCGTGCGCGATCGTCTCCGACACGCGCGGCACCCCGGTGGATGGCGACCGAGGAAGATCCGCTCCCGGCGATGACGAGCGTAGAGTGCCCCCGGCGCGACTCAGCGGTTCCGGCTCGGTGGGAGTGCGAGGGACCGGCGATTCGGCCGAAGTTACCTTTCGGAATTTGATCGGGACTGCGGCCTACATGGCGCCGGAGCAGGTGCGGGGCGTCGTGAGCGCATCGAGCGATCTCTACGCGCTGGGCGTGGTGTTGTTCGAGATGGCGACCGGCCACCTTCCTTTCGTCGAGTCTTCGCCGCTGGTAACCGCGGTTGCGCGCCTGAAGCGATTGCCGCCGACTCCGAGTGAAGCAGGGTCGGTCGCTCCTGAATGGGACGCGGTGATCTTGCGTCTGCTGGCCGTCGATCCGACCGAACGGTACGGGAGCGCCCGGGAAGCGTTCTCGGCGCTGGTGGGATCGTCGCCCCACCCCGGCCGACGACCCGGTGGCGCCGGACCCGGCTCGTCGATGGACCATTCGCTCCCCGCGGAGCGCGATGCCTTCGTAGGACGAGAGGCCGAGCTGTCATGGTTGTCCGCGCATCTCGGTCCCTCCGGCGCGTCCGGGCCGGGCGCGGGTGAGATCGCCGATCCCAGCGCCATGACGGCCAATCAGTGCGCCGCGGAAACGTCACGCCTGATCACCATCGTGGGTCCGGGAGGCACGGGAAAGACCCGCGTGGCGGTTCGCTACGGATGGGAAAGCCGGACGCGATGGCCCGGCGGCGTCTGGTTCGCCGACCTGAGTCAAGCGCGCGCTCGCCGGGATATCACGCGGGCGGTCGCCGACGCCTTGAAGGTCCCCTTCAGCAAGGACGATCCAGTCCGGCAACTCGGAAACGTCCTGCGGAGCCGGGCGCCCATTCTCCTCATCCTGGACAATTTCGAACAGGTCGCGAGGCATGCCGAGGAAACTTTGGGACGATGGCTCGATGCATCGCCCGGGGTGTCTTTCCTGGTCACGAGTCGGGAGAGGCTCCGCCTGCCCGATGAAATCGTCTACTCGCTCGAACAGTTGGATCCGGCGACGCACGGCACCGAGCTGTTCGAAATCCGCGCGCAGTCTCATCGACCCGGCTTCCACGTGGACGAGGACAATCAAGAAGACGTTCGCGAGATCGTTCGCCTTCTCGACGGAATGCCACTCGCGATCGAGTTGGCGGCGGCACGCATGCGCATGCTTTCCCTCGACCAACTTCGCGAACGTCTCCACGATCGACTCCACGTCCTCAAGCAAGGGCTGCGAGGCCGTCACTCCGCTCTCGACGCAACGATGGAGTGGTCATGGGAGCTGCTCGAGCCGTGGGAGCAATCCGCCGCCGCCCAGGCGTCGATTTTCGAAGGCGGATTCACGCTCGAATCGGCCGAAGCGGTTCTGGACACAGCGCCATGGCCTCAGGCGCCACCGGTGGTCGATATCGTACAATCCCTGATCGACAAGAGCTGGCTCCGCACCCTCATGCTACCCGCAGTCTCCGAGACGACCACTCGACAGGGAAGGACAGCGGAGCTGGTTCGGTTCGATATGTATGCGATCGCGCAAGAGTACCTCCGCGGCAAGCTGCGCGGTGAGACTGCTCTCCGGAATCCGGATGAGGGCTCGTCCAGAAATGCCCAGGACCGCGCGGAACCGGAAAGCAGCGCGATCCGCAGACATGCTGCTTTCTTCGCTTCGATGGGGGCGCCCGAGGAGATTCTCTCCGTTCACATGCGCGGCGGCGCGCTGGGTCTGCAGCCCGTGCCCGCAGGGGTGCTCCGGCTGACACTGTTGCAACGGGAGCTGCCGAACCTCATCGCGGCCTGCCGGACAGCCCTGCGCCACGGCTGGCCGTCCGTCGCTGCGAATTGTTACGTCGCCGCCTGCGCCGTCTTGTACTCCACAGGGCCGGTCCGCCTCGCGATCGAATTGGGCGAGGCGCTCGCGGCAATCCCGGAGCTTCCGTCCAAGGATCGCACTCGCGTCGTCTTGCGATTGGGACATTTTCTGCAAAGGAGCGGGGATCTGAGTCGCGCGGGAGCGTTTCTCGACGAAGGTCTGGCGCTCTCTCGGGATGCGGGAGACCTGTCCGGACAGGGTCATGCGCTGCATCTTCTTGCTCTTCTCGCGCACGAGCGCGGGGCAACCCATGAAGCGAAGGATTTGTACAACGCTGCCCTTTCGGCCTGCCGAAACCTCGGGAATCGAGCCGCGGAAGGGAGCATCCTGATCTCCCTCGGAAACATCGAGAGCGCGCATGGTCGTCTGACCGAGGCCCGGATCCTTTTCGAAGAGGCGGTCGCGCTCGCGAGGCAGATCGGGAACGGTACGCTCCTCGGCACCGCGCTGAACTCCTTGGCAAAGTGGTACGCCGATATGGGACGGTTCGAACCCGGCCGCGCCGCATATGAAGAGGCGATCCGCGTCCGATCCGAAGTCGGAGATCGCTACGGAGTTGCGGTCTCCCATGGCGACCTCGCCGCGTTGTACCAGAGCCATGGCGGCCGATTCGAGGACGCGGAGAGGCACTTTCGGGAATCGATCGAGATCCACAGGGCCGTCGGGAGCCGGCGGGAGGAAGGCCTGGTTCGCGGCAACCTCGGCGCGCTCCTGCGCGAACAAGGCCGCCGGGATGAGGCGAAGTTGCTTTTGGATGAAGCCGCCCTCATCCACCGCGAGTACAGCGATCTACGAAGCAAGGTGCATGACTGATGATCTACAACATTCTCGTTTACATCCACATCTTCGCGGCGTTCCTCTGGCTGGGAGGGATGTTCTTTCTCGGCATGGTGGGAGCGCCGGTCCTGCGCTCGGTCGAACCGGTCGAGGTGAGGCAGCGCCTCTTCAACGATCTCGGAGTACGCTTTCGGTCCGTGGGATGGGCGGCGATTACGGTCCTCCTCCTCACGGGCATCAGCATCCTGGAAGTGCGCGGCGTCTTCCGCTCGGGTGCTTTCGTCGATGGCGCCTTCTGGCGCACTCCCTTCGGGATGGCGCTGGCAGTCAAATTGGCGATGGTCGCTTCGATGGTAGCGCTGAGCGCGTATCACGATTTCGTGCTCGGTCCGGCGGCGAGCAGGGCTACACCCGGATCGAACGAAGCCCTGTCGCTGCGGCGGAAGGCGATGATGACTGCCCGGGTGAGCGCGCTTCTCGGGCTGGTCCTGCTCTATGCCGCGACGCGGCTGGCGCGCTCCTGACAGCGGGTGAGTCCCCTCACTGCGTGATCCAGCGCGCCGGCGAGTCACATCGTGGTCATCGCCGCTGGTGCTGCGATCGCTCCGGGATTCTAGTTCCGCTTGGCGCGGTAGGTGCGGAACACGCCGACGGCCAGACAGATGACCGCGGGCCAGAAGGTCACGAAGAAGAGCAGCCCGGGTCCGATCGGATTCGGATTCGGATCCGGCCACAGCCCC
>CAMPIC010000120.1 GCA_946886185.1 uncultured bacterium | reverse complement strand
CGCGCCCGCTTCGATCCGGCAATCGGTCATGAGGATGGAGGAGCGCACTTCCGCACCCGCTTCCACGACGACCCCCGGCGAGAGGATCGAGCGGGAGACCGTGCCGCGGATCTTGCAACCGCGCGCGATGAGCGATTCACGCACCGAGGCGGAAGTGCCGAAGAAGGCGGCAGGACGATCTTCCCGACCCCGCTCGTCCAGGTTGGTGCGAACTCGCCAGGAGCGCAGATCCAGGGGCGCTTCCGGATCGATCAAGTCTCGATGGCAGTCGAAGTAGGCGCGGATCGTCCCGACGTCCTGCCAATATCCATCCCAACGATGCGTCTTGAGCCGCGCCCCCGCCTGGAGCAGCTTGGGGAAGATGTGATGCCCGAAGTCCGCTCCCTCGCCCACCGCGGTGATCTCCCGCAAGGTGCGCAAGAGCACTTCTGTGCGAAACACGTAGATTCCCATCGAGATCAGGTTGGAGGTGGGATTGGCCGGCTTCTCCTCGAAGCGGACCACGCTTCCGGAATCGTCGATGTGGATCGTTCCGAAGCTGGAGGCTTGATCCCACGGGACGGTGCGGACAGCGAGCGTCGCTTCCGCGCCCGAGGCGACATGCTCGGAAATCATCGCGGCATAATCCATCGAATAGACGTGGTCGCCGGAGAGGATCAGGACCTGCTCCGGATCATGCCGCTCGACGTAGCTCAGATTTCGGAACACCGCATCGGCGGTGCCTTGATACCAGTCGCTTCCTTGCGCGGCCTGATGGGGCGGCAGGATCGTCACTTCCCGAGAACGTCCCACCAGTCCCCAGGGATGGCCGTTGCCGATGTGATCGGTGAGCGAATAGGGAAGGTACTGCGTGAGGATTCCGACTCGTTCGAGACCGGAATTCATCACGTTGCTCATGCTGAAATCGATGATGCGGTAGATGCCGCCGAACGGGACCGCGGGCTTGGCGCGCCGGTGGACGAGCACGTTGAGCCGACTGCCCACTCCGCCCGCCAGAATGAGGGCGAGCGTCTTTCGGGGATCTTCCGAGAGCCGCGAGGGCCGGCGGGCGATCTCCTGGCCGGCGCTCATGACGGCGCTCCCAGGACGTCTCCGTCTTCCGTCCTCCCTCCCGGGAGGAGAGTCGCGCCCGCTTCGAGCCGGCAGCCGCTTCCGATTCGCGCCTGCTTGCCGATCAGCGCGAACAGCCCGCCTTCATCAGATGCGCTTCCGCAGACGGATTGCTCCCCAATAGAGACATGCTTATCGGAGATGGTGCGGACCACGCAGGCTCCTGCCCCGACTCGCGTGTTGTGGCAGAGGATGGAGTCGATCACCTTTGCACCGCGCTCCACGCGCACTCCGGGCGAAAGCACCGAGCGGATCACCTCGCCGTCGATCTCGCAGCCGGTGCTGATGAGGGACTCGTTGACTTCGGCGTACCGTCCGAAGCGCGCCGGCGGCTGCGACGCGACCAGTGTGTCCTGCAGATTGGTGCGAACACCCCATGCGTCCAGGTCGATCCGGCCGCGCAGGAGGTCCTGGTGGGCCTCGTAGTACATCGGAATCGTCCGTGTGTAGGCCCAATAGTCGGAGAACACGTGTCCGCGCACCTGGTATCCCTGCTCCAGCATGTAGGGGATCACGTCCTTGCCGAACTCGAGCAGCTCGCCGCGCCGCCCGCGGTCGGAATCGAACACCTCACGGAGCGCCTTGGTGTTGGCAAGATAAATGGTGAGGCTCGCATGCTCGTCGCGCGGCGCCTCCGGCTTTTCGGTGTAGGCCACGACGCGATGCTCCGCGTCGAGCTGCGCGTACCCGTAGTGGCGGTCGTAGGGCATCTTCTTGACCGCCACGGTGAAGTCGGCTCCGGAGTCGAGGTGGGCTTGGATCAAGTCTCGATAGTCGGTGCGGTAGATGTGATCGCCGGAAAGGACCAGGACGAGATCCGCTTCGACATCGGCCAGGAAGTTCCAGTTCTGATCGACCGCGTCCGCGTTGCCCTGGTACCAATCTCCCGCCTCTCCTCCCCAGAAGGGAGGGAGGATCTTCGCGGCTCGATCGAGTCCCACGAAGTCCCAGCTCTCTCCCGTTCCCACGTGCTCGATCAAGGAGGCGGGGCGGTACTGCGAGAGGATCCCGACGCGATTGATTCCCGCTCGCATGAGGTTGGAAAGCACGAAATCGATGATGCGGAAATACCCCGCGAACGGGAGCGCCGCCTTGGGGCGCTGCATGGTGAGCACCGAAAGCTCGCCTACGCGTCCTCCCGCCAGGACCATGGCGACGATGCGAAGTGGTTGGCTGCCGTCGATCTTCATGGCGTGGCCATGATAGGCCCGATCGAACGCGCCCACAATCGCGGGCAGAAATAGAAGAAGAGCACCATTCGCCGGAATGATGCTCTTCGAGGAATCAGGCCAGGAGGGACTCGAACCCCCAACCCCCGGTTTTGGAGACCGGTGCTCTGCCAGTTGAGCTACTGGCCTAAGAGTGCCGCCCCTTTCGCTTCGCGCAGCGACGCGTTCCGGGCGCAAGACCCCGGATTCTACGCGACGGGCGGCGCGAGTGGCAAGGCGCGGTTTCGCTCGGTGGCATGGCCGGAAGCAGTGGGGTATTCTCCGCGCTGGATTTGCGAGGGGAGGAACGAGAGTGGTTCGATCGGCGATCCGGAAACGATTCTGGGTAGGGATGAGCGCGGCTTCGATCGTGCTCGCGGCGTGCGGAGGTCAACCGGAGTCGCAGGAAGCGCGTGACGAGTCGGAGGCCGCCTCACCGTCCGACACTGAGGCAGCCTTGCCGTCCGACACTGAGGCCGCCTCGCCGTCCGACTCGGAAGTCACCTTCACGTCCGGCGCGCGGGTCGACTCGCTGATCCGGGAAGGGGAGACTCACTTCCGCGCGCTCTATCAGCTGACCGACGGAGGGGAGAACGCAGAGGCGTATTTCTCCTGGGATGGAGCGAAGCTCATCTTCCAATCCACTTCCCGGGATGGCGGCTGTGATCAGATTTTCGTGATCCCGACTCGCGGAGGCACTCCCACTCGCGTGAGCAACGGACTCGGGCGCTGCACCTGCGCGTACTTCCTCCCGGCCGACCAGCAGATCCTCTACTCCTCCACCTTCGGGTCGTCGCCGGACTGTCCGCCCAAGCCGGATTACTCGCGCGGCTACGTCTGGCCGATCTATCCGACGTACGAGATCTACGTGGCTTCCGCGGATGGGAGCAATCCGCAGAATCTGACCCGGACTCCCGGGTACGACGCGGAAGCGACGATCGGCCCGGACGGAACGATCGTCTTCACGAGCGCGCGTGAGGGGGATCTCGACATCTACACGATGCGTCCCGACGGCTCCGAGGTGAAGCGGCTGACCGATCAACCGGGATATGACGGCGGCGCCTTCTTCTCCCCCGATGGAAGCTTGATCTGTTATCGCGCTTCCCATCCGGCCGGAGAGGCGGAGCTGCAGGATTATCGCGCGCTCCTGGGGGATGGCCTCATCCGGCCCGGCCAGCTCGACATCCGCGTCATGAATCGAGACGGATCGAATCAGCGCCGGCTCACCGACAACGGCGCCGCGAACTTCGGCCCCTTCTTCCATCCGAGCGGACAGAAAATCATCTACGCTTCGAACGTCGACGATCCGCGGGGCCGCAACTTCGATCTCTACATGGTGAGTCTGGAGGGGGGAGAGATCGAGCGCGTGACCCACGAGGACACGTTCGACGGATTCCCGATGTATTCGCCCGATGGGAGGTATCTCGTCTTTGCCTCCAACCGCGGCGCCCGGCACGAGGGAGAGACGAATCTCTTCCTCGCAGAATGGGTCGATTGATAGGTGAAGCGCCGTAAGAGCGGAGCGCGTTCCGCCGGCGGCGAGGCACGGCAGTCGCTCGAATCCCAGCGTCGTGTAGGGAGCCTCCTTGCGCGTTCCCACGAGGGCGCGTGGCCCTGGATCCTGGCGGGCGTCCTCGCATTCCTCTCTGCAGCATTGACCTTCGATCCGCGCCTCTACGTCAACGGAGACAACGTCTCTTACATGTTCCTGGCTCGCGATGTGCTCGGTGGCGAACTCTGGCCCTCCAGCAAGTTTCCGCCGCTCTTTCCCTGGCTCCTCGCGCCGGCGCAGTGGATCGCCGGCTCCATTGCAACGGGGTCGATGGCTATCGCGCCTCCGCGGGAAAGCCTGCTCGCGCAGAAGCTCCTGGTGCTCGCGTTCCATGCCGGAGCGATCGCGTTCCTCGTCCGGATCCTGCGCCGGCGGATGCCGCTCCCGACCGGTCCGGTGGTGGCGTTCGTCGCGGCTACGCTCCTGCCGGTCATCGAGTATGCGCATTACGTGATGTCGGAGATCCCGTACCTGTTCTTCCTCGCGGGCTCGCTCGACGCCGCGGACCGATTGCTCGCTCGTTCGCACGCGCCGCGAGAAGCAGCCCACTGGTCGCCACAAGAGGTGACATCTCCGGAATCGGCAGAAGCAGTGAATTCCGGCCCCGGCTCATCCTCTGCAACCCGATCACCGTCAAGTAGAAGTGCGTTCGCGGCGTTCGTGTCGGCACTGCGTTCGCGGGGTGTGTGGGAGCTGGCGCTCTGGGTCGCCGCGGGGTTTTACACGCGCTCGGCCGGGATTTCGGCGGGGATCGGAATCGGCATCGCCCTGCTCGCGCGGCGGCGCTTCAGCGCAGCCTTCGCCTATGCGGGGGCGTTCGCGATCCTCGCGCTTCCCTGGGTGGTGCGGGGAATGACCACCTCCGGCGGCAATCCATACGTCGACCAGTTCCTTCTCGTGAATCCCTACTATCCGGAGTTCGGACGGTTGGACGCCGGCGGTCTGGTGGAGCGCTTCTGGTTCAACCTCCGTTCGTATGCGGAGCTCCATATCCCCGCCTCGTTGGTTCCGTTTCCGTATCGATCGACCTATTCGCCTCCGATCTGGCAGAAGACCCTGCCTCCGGTTTGGGTCACGATTCCGATTCTCTTGGGGATCCTCGCGGGATCCATCCGCATGCTCCGGCGCTTCGACCCCGCGGCGTGGGCCGCGATCGTTTCGATTCTCCTCGTTCTGATCTGGCCTCCGGTCTGGGCGGCCAATCGGTTCCTCATTCCGCTCGCGCCGTTCCTCCTCTGGCTGTTCTGGGAAGGTCTCCGCGTCAACCTCGGCCGTGCCGCTGTCCTGGGTGCGGTTCGCGCGGTAACGCTGGTCATCCTGGTTGCGCATGGACTCCTGGCGCTTCGCAACTACGAAGTGGAAACGCGCGTCTACGACCCAGTGTGGGGGAATTATTTCGCGACCATCGACTGGATCGCGAAGAACACGACGGCCGACGCGCATATCATCGATCGCAAGCCGGGGTTCGTCGAGTTTCAGAGCGGGCGCAGTGCGGAGACGTTCCCGCGTGAACCGGATCTGGATCGGATGGTGGAATTCCTCAGGACGTCCGGCGCCGACTACGTCCTGCTCAATCGACTGCCCTATGACGACATCGGCCGATTCCTCGTGCCGGTCGTGAACCAGAGGCGGGAACATTTCGAGGTTGTGTACCAGCTTCACGATCCCGAGCGCGATCCCACCCTCAACGGCGACGCGTTCGTGCTCCGATTCATCCCCTGAGCTGTCCGTGCATCGCTGGAGTCTCTTTCAGCCGGCGCCGTTCCTCGCGGTGCGCAGCGTGCGTGCGCTTAGGGGACGAGCGGCTGACTCGCTTCTGCTTCCTGCACGGCCGCCTCCAGCAACCGCAGGAGAGAAGGAAGCAGCAGGGCGATCTCCGGCTCCGGATCGGGTGGATTGAAAATCGAGAAAGGGTGGAGCATGCGGCGGGTGGGCCACTGCCCAAATCCTCCTCGCGAGACTTCGACCAGGAACGAAAGCGCGCCGTGCCGTGCGAAACAGTCGATTTCCGTTCCGTAGGCCCGGAACCAGAAAGCCCAACGCCCGAGCTGCGCGGACCGATACATGGTGGCGGCCCCGACCGTTGCGGTGGCGTCGGCGGCGCAGCGCGCGTGCGCCGCCGCACTCTCCTCCTTCCGTCGGCTCGCCCCGGGGGGATAAAAGAACCAGCGACCGAAGGAATGGAACGAGATCGCGACCACCGGCCGCTCCTTCTCCACCCACGCGCACATCGCGGCAGTTTCCGGTTCGCTGGCCGGGGAGGGACCGGGATTCCACATCGGCCACCAATCGACCCAGCGCGGGCGCCGGCGATGCGCAATCGGGAAGTTGCGATTCAGGTCGACCCCGGCCGCGTTGCCGCGCACCCATCGAAATCTGGAGGCGCGCAGGCCTTCCTCGACGCGGGCCGCGCCATCCGGGTTCGCGACGGGGATGGAGAGCAGACTGGGGCGCGCCCTTCCCGGACTTGCCGCGAGCATCGATTCGAGGAGCCTCAGATGCGTCGATCGCCCGATCCACTCCATCGGATGGAGGAGGGAGACGAACAATAGGCTCGGAGCGGCGATGCTGGTGGCCGACGACGGCCGTGGCGAGTCATCGGCAGGGTTTTGGGAAGCCCCCACCGCCGGAAATCGCCAGCCGAGAATCGGCCGCCCTTCGCGCGAATGGCCCAGCGTGTCGCACGATCCGCCATGGAGGTCGGCGAGCCGGCGCCATCGCGCCTCCATCTCCTCGTTCGAGGCGTAGCATCCGGCCACCGTCGAGCGACGATCTGTATCCGCGCGATCCATTCGCCGGAGTGTACCAGTCGTTGCAGGCGCCGTTCGGGAGCCCAGCGCCCTGGCGATGGGCGCGCACCGGCTGCGCGTTCGCGTGGTCGGGCTTGTTGCACCGCGCATCCGTTGTTAGTCTGCGCCTTCGGCCACCAGGGAATCGACTCCGGCGGATTCAAGCGCGGCACAGGTCGCAAGGGGAGTCTCCGCAACCCCAGAACGGACGACATGACGAAAGTTTCGGATCGAGCACGGCCTTTGACGCGCCGCAGCTTCGCGTTTCTCGGCTCGGCGACGGTCGCTCTTCTCGTTCTCTCCGCCGCTTGCAGCCAGAACATGGAAGACCTCGATTCGGGGAAGCCGGTGCCTCCTCCTCCGCCAACTTTGGAACAGCAGGTCGGAGCGCCTCCCGGCAACTCCACCACGCAGGCGACCGGCAATGGCACCGCGCAGTCTCCCGGCGGCGCCCCCACGGGCGCGCCTCCGGGAGTCGTGGCGGTCGATCGCGGGATTCCGCCCGGAATCACCGGCGAGGTCACGCTCGACCCTCAATACGCGGACAAGATTCAGCCCGGCGCGGTGCTCTATATCATCGCGCGCGTGCCCGGAGGGCCGCCCGTTGCGGCGCGCAAGATCGATCACCCCGCGTTTCCGGTGCGATTCTTCCTCGGCCAGGAGTCGGTCATGTTTCAGGGACAGAGCCTCGAAGGCGAAGTGGATCTGAGTGTGCGCATCGCTCAACACGGAAGCGCTGGTCCTGCCGAGCCGGGAGATCTGTCGGGTCAATGCGCCGACAATCCGGTCAGAGTCGGAAACTCCACCGTCTACACCGTCAACCTCCAGGAGGGTGTCGAGTTCGACGCGCCGGACGGCGCTCGCGAGATCGTCGCCGAAGACGTGGTCCTGGCCGCCAAGCGCATCTGCAACCCCGTCTCGCCGTCGAACGCGCTGTCGTACTTC
>CAMPIC010000119.1 GCA_946886185.1 uncultured bacterium | reverse complement strand
CTCTGCAACGGTTCTACGGATCGCATCGTGACGGAAGCCTCGAATCCGGCTCCGCGGGCACCGACGTCGGCTCCGCGGGCACCGACGTCGACTCCACTCATGGCACCGCGGTTCGCGATGGGGCACTTCATGACAGCGCCGAGTCTCTACTCAGGCGCATCACGGAAGGGACGGCGTCGACGCAGTCCGTGGTGGAAGCTTGTTTTCTGCGGATCATCCAGGCCGAGCCGCGAGTGCGAGCGCTCGTCTCCATCGACCACGAGGCTGCGCTCGCTCGCGCCGTCGAGCTGGATCGAATGCAAGCGCGAGGCGAGCCCGTGGGCGCGCTCCACGGATTGCCCGTAATCCTCAAGGACAACCTCGCGCACCGGGGCCGTCCCCTCACGTGTGCCAGCCGGATTCTGCGCGGCTATCGCGCCCCGTACAGCGCGACCGCGGTCGAACGTTTGGAGCGCGCGGGCGCGATCGTGATCGGGCGCGCCAACATGGACGAGTTCGCGATGGGCTCGTCCTGCGAGAACTCCGCGTACGGTCCCACGGCGAATCCATGGGATGAGACGCGCGTCCCGGGCGGCTCGAGCGGAGGCTCGGCGGCGGCGGTCGCGTCCGGAGAAGCGTGGGCGTCGCTCGGATCCGATACCGGTGGATCGGTACGCCAGCCGGGCGCGTTCTGCGGACTGGTCGCTCTCAAGCCTGCATACGGCCGCGTGTCGCGTTACGGGCTGGTGGCATTCGCATCCAGTCTCGATCAGATCGGGCCGATCGGCCGGTGGGCTCGCGATGTCGCGCTGGTCTACAACGCGATCGAAGGAGCCGATCCGCGCGATGCCACGACGATGCCCGGAAGCGCGCCGATCGATCTCGCGCGCCTCGACGGCGAGGTCGCGGGGCTGCGGCTGGGAATTCCTCGAGGATGGCTCGGAGATGCAGTCGATCCGGAGATCGTGAGCGCTTTCGAAACCACGGTTCGTATCTTCGAAAATCTGGGCGTGGAAGTGCGGGAGATCGAGCTTCCTTCCCCGCGCGATCTGATCGCGACCTACTACGTCATCGCTGATGCCGAAGCGTCCTCGAATCTCGCTCGCTTCGATGGCGTGCGTTTCGGACCGCGCGCGTTCGGCGTAGGCGATCTGGAGAGCCTTTATCGCGCCTCGCGCGGCGAGGGCTTTGGCGTCGAGGTGAAGCGGCGCATTTTGATCGGGACTTTCGTCCTCTCGGCCGGATACCAGGACGCCTTCTATGGTCAAGCGCTGCGCATGCGGCGCGCGCTCGGCGAGCAGGTGCGGCGGCTTGCGGGATCGATCGATGCGATTCTCATGCCGACCTCGCCGACCACCGCGTTCCGGCTCGGGGAGAAGCTGCAGGATCCGCTCGCGATGTACGTCTCCGATACCTTCACGATCGGCGCGAACTTGCTCGGCCATGCCGCGATCTCGTTCCCGGCGGGAAAGTCGAGCGAGGGACTGCCGATCGGAATGCAGCTGTACGCCTGCGGCTCCGGCAATATCGACTCCTCCGGCCTGCATCCCGGCGAAGAGACGCTTTTGCGCCTGGTGCGCGCGCACGAGCTCGCCTCCGACGGACTCGGCTCGCTCGCCGATCCCGCCAACCCCTTGTTCCGCGATTGGAGCGCGGGATGACGCAGTACGAGCCGGTCATCGGTCTCGAAGTGCACGTGCAGCTCGCGACTCGATCGAAGCTCTTTTGCGCGTGTCCGACCGGGTTCGGCGCTCCTCCCAACAGTCGGGTCTGTCCCGTCTGCCTCGGTCATCCCGGCGTGCTGCCTGTGCCCAATCGAGAGGCAATCTCCCTCGCGATCCGCATGGGGCTGGCGCTCGGATGCGAGATCGCCCCGACATCCGTCTGGTCGAGGAAGAACTACTTCTATCCCGACCTGCCCAAGGGCTACCAGATCACGCAGTACGACCAGCCGATCTGTGCGGGCGGCTCACTGGCGATCCATCTCGAGGACGGCGCGAAGGACGTAAGGCGGATCGCGCTCACGCGCATCCATCTGGAAGAGGATGCCGGCAAGTCGAAGCATCCGGAGCAGTCGGGAGAGATGCACACGCTCATCGATCTCAATCGGGCCGGAACTCCGTTGATCGAGATCGTGAGCGAGCCGGATCTTCGCTCCGCCGAGGAGGCGGTGGCCTACCTGATGGCGCTACGGCAGCTCGTGCAATACACCGGGGTGGGCGATGGGAACATGGAGGAAGGCAACTTCCGCTGCGACGCGAACGTCTCGGTGCGGCCGGTGGGGCAGGAGCGTCTGGGGTCGCGTGTCGAGCTCAAGAACATCAACTCCTTCCGTTTCGTGGAGCGGGGGATTCGTTACGAGATCGAGCGCCAGATCGGCGAGGTGGAAGCGGGGCGCGCCGTCGAACAGGAGACGCGGCTCTGGGATGTGCAGGCGGAGCGCACCCGGCCGATGCGCGGCAAGGAAGATGCGCAGGACTATCGATACTTTCCCGAGCCCGATCTGCCTCCTCTGGTGATCGATCCGGCGTGGATCGGCGCGATGCGCGCTTCGATGCCGGAGCTGCCGGAGGCTCGGCGGCAGCGATTCGTCGAGCAGTACGCTCTCCCTGCCTCCGACGCGGACGTGCTCACGCAGACGCGCGCGCTCGCGGACTACTTCGAAGAAGTGGCGCGGAGCGCCGGGGATGCGCGGTCGAGCGCGAACTGGGTGCGCGGCGATCTGCTCGCGCGCTGGAGCAAAGGCGATCCGCCAGTGCCCGCGGCCCGTCTGGCCGATCTTCTGATGCTCGTGCGCGACGGCGTGCTCAGCGTCCGGCTGGCCAAGGAAGCGTTCGAGGAGATGTGCGAGACTGGGGATGCTCCGGCCGAGATCGTGGCGCGTCATGGTTGGACCATGGTGTCCGATGAGGATGCGCTGCAGCTTCTCGTGGATCAGGTGTTGCGGGACCATCCCGCGGAAGTGGCCGCGTTTCGCGACGGCAAGGACAAGCTGTTCCACTTCTTCGCCGGGCAGGCGATGAAAGTGTCTCGCGGACAAGCCGACCCGGTTCGGCTGAAGGAGCTGCTGGAGCGCGCGCTCCGCGGCTGAGGAGGAGCCGATGTCGATCTGGCTCCGTTTCGGGGATCGCTCGATCCGCTGGGACGGCCGACTTCCGGGAGGACCTCCCGTTCTGGTTCCTCCCGCGTGGGCGCTGGTCGAACGGATCTGGGAGTCGATCGACGCGCCCCGCAGTCTGGCGGTGATCGAGCCGCATGCGTGGTTGGACGAGACGGTCGCGGAGTTTCCCGAGCAGCTCGCTTCGCTCCGCCTCTGTGTGGTCGTGCCCGACGCGACCCGAAGCGGCGCGTTTCTCGCTTTGATTCCTCCGCTCTTGCGGCGTCTCGGAGATCTGCCGTTTGCCGCGAGGACGCTGCTCGTGGCCACCGGCACGCATCGCCCGGTCTCTGCTGAAACGTTGCGTGCGCACTTCACGAGCCACGAGGCGAACGCGATCGCCTGGGATCGATGGTCGTTGATCCAGAACTCGGAGGAGCAGTTCCGCACGCATCGCGAGATCGGAAGGACGAAGGCGGGAACTCCGGTGCGGCTCCATCCTGCCTATCTGGATGCGGACGTGCGCATCGTGGTGGGCGAGACGACCTACCACTACTTCGCCGGATACGGCGGCGCATCGAAGATGATCTTTCCCGGACTCGCGGATCCTGAAGGAGCGATGCGCAACCATCGGCTCGCACTCCGGGTGGCTCCGACAGAGGGTCCAGGACAGAGCATTCTGGATGGACAGGCAGCCGGAGCTCCGGTTGCAAGCGGAGGACGAGCTCCGGGTGCGGCAGGAAACGAGCCGGCAGACGAGGCCGGATCCGGCTCGGAAGTCCGTTGGAACGAAGCGTGCGCCCCCGGGAGCGTCGACCACAATCCGGTCGCGCAAGACCTCGCGGAAGCGGCGCGGTTGGCGCCTTCAGCGTGGACCGTGATTGCGGATCCCGATCCGCCTGCGAATCCCGATCCCGCGAAGCCGTCTGCATATCCGTTGCGAGTCCTGCAAGGTCGGGCCGGTTCGTCCGATCCCGTGCAGGAGGCGCGTCGTTCACTCGATGCGCGCGGCACGGTCGTGTTCACGCGCGCGCCCGAGCTGATCATCGTCGACGCGGGAGGGGGGATGCGCGACGCGACCTTCCTGCAAGCGCACAAATCGTTGCAGCACGCCGCGCGCTTCGTTCCCGCCGGCGGATCGATCTTGTGGATGGCGCGGTGCTCGGAAGGTTTCGGGAGCCGCGATCTCGAGATGCTCGCTCGCGCGGAAGTGTCTCTTTCGCATGAGGACGTGTTCTCGCATGAGGAGCTGTCTGCGCAGGAGGGGTCCGCGGTAGCTCCGGGAAACGGACTGCATGCGCAAACGATCTGCGCGCTCCACCGCGCGGTGGCGCATGCGCGTGTCGCGCTCTGGTCGGACTTGCCTCCCGATCAAGTCCGGCGCCTCGGCATCGAGCCGCTCGGTTCGGAGAGCGAATCGCTGCAATGGCTGGCACGATCGTCGGCCCGTTTCTGGGGCTGGCTACCCCGAGTGGAGCGATTCATCCCCGCGTCCGGCTGGCGCGGCGGCAACGTGTCGTGATGGATTCGCGGGCAGGATCGTCAGGAACGGCAACCGGTCGAAGGGGAGGGGCGGGTTCGATTGACACCTTTCCTCGCGCTTCGCTACGTTCGCGGGGAGATGAATCGAGCGCGGATCGATCGAGCCGCCGGAGCGCATCTCGAGTTCGAGTCAGCAGGAGCGACGCATGAAGGTTCTGATTTTCGGCTCGGGCGGACGCGAGCATGCTCTGGGATGGGCGATCCAGAACGACTCGCCGGACGTCCGGCTCCACTTCTGCACGGGCAATCCCGGCACCGAACGCATCGGGCGAAACTATCCAGGCAATCCCGCCGATTCCGCCAGCGCAACGGCGGTCGCGCGTGAAGTGGCTCCCGATCTCATCGTGATCGGTCCCGAGGTTCCTCTCGTGGCGGGAGTCGGGGATGCTCTGCGCGCGAACGGATTCACCGTCTTCGGTCCATCGCAGCGCGCCGCCCAGATCGAAGGGAGCAAGGTCTACGCCAAGACCCTGATGCGGGATCACGGCATTCCCACCGCGGCATTCGAGCTCTTCAGCGATGCGGAATCGGCGCGACGGTTCGTGCAGAAGGGACTCTATCCGAAAGTGCTCAAGGCGGACGGGCTCGCGGCCGGAAAGGGCGTGATGGTGGTGCGCACTCCCGAAGAAGGAGCGGCTGCCGTGAGTGCGCTCATGGAATCGGATCGATTCGGCGATGCGGGAAAAGAAATCCTGGTCGAAGCGTTCCTCGAAGGAGAGGAAGTGTCCGCGTTCGCGATCGCGAGCGACGAGCAGTTCGTCCTCCTTCCGCTGGCTCAGGATCACAAGAGGATCGGAGACGGAGACAGCGGCCCGAACACCGGCGGCATGGGCGCCTACGCTCCCTTCGCGCGCAGCACCTCCGATCTCGAGACGCGCATCCGCGAGCAGGTGATCGGTCCGACCCTGCGCGCGCTCGCTCACGATGGCCGACCGTTCCGCGGACTGCTCTTCGCCGGCCTGATGGTTTCGGACAATCGCATCAGCGTCCTCGAGTTCAACTGCCGATTCGGCGACCCGGAGACGCAGGCGATCCTGCTCCTGCTCGGGCAGCCGAAGGATCCGTCCGGTACGTTCCTGGAAGCGCTTCGGGCCGCCGCCACCGGAGGCGCAATCGAGCCGCCCACCATCGCGCCCGGCGCCGCCGCGACCGTGGTGCTGGCGTCGCAGGGATATCCCGACGCCTATCGAACAGGCTTTCCGATTCGCGGAATCGAGCGCGCGGAACAGCTTCCCGACACCTGGGTGTTCCACGCCGGCACCAAACAGGGTCCGACCGGACCGGTGACCGCGGGCGGGCGCGTGCTCGCCGTGAGCGGGCGCGGAAATGATCTGCGCACCGCCTTGGGCCGCGCATATGAAGCGGCGTCGTTGATCGAATTCGAAGGAAAGACGCTCCGGAGGGACATCGGAGCGCGTGGACTCGTAGGAGAAGGCGGATGATGGAAGAAACTGGTCCGGGTGGAAGCGGGGCGAGCGGTGGAGGCGGAGCGAGCGCAGGTTCGGGCCGCGGATCCCGAGTCGGGATCGTGTACGGCAGCCCGAGCGATATCGAGATCGTGAAAGCGGCGGAGGCGGTGCTCGATCGCTTCGGAGTTTCGTACGAGTCGCATCTGCTCCGCGAAGGCAGAGTCATGGCAGACCACATGAAGCGCATCGCATGCCGGATGCGACGGCGCGCTTTGCCCGGGAAGCGCGCGAGAACGGAGTCCGTGTCATCCTGGCGTTCGCCGGCCACGCCGGCGAGATGCGCGGCGCACACCACGTTGCCGGTGCTCGGCGTGCCGGTGTCCGGAGGGGTCTCCGGCGGACTCGACGCGCTTCTCTCGATGGTGCAGATGCCCGCGGGAGTGCCCGTCGGGACGCTCGCGCTGGACAAGCATGGAGCGCGCAACGCCGCGGTGCTCGCCGTCTCCATCCTCGCCCTTTCCGACGAGCGCCTGGCCGCGCAACTGGATGACCTGAAGAAAGAGATGGCCGCCGGCGGACGCCTCTAGCGGCCGTTCAGCGCACGCTGCGCCACACCCGAAGGAACTCGGCCAGCATGAGCGCGGTCGCGCCCCAGACGAGCGCATCCCCGGCGCGATACGCGGGAACTTGCTGCACTCGACCGTCGATGAGGCGCCGCTCGATCCGTGCGCTCGCGCCATCTCGCGCAAGCTCATCTGGATCGGAAAGGATGACGCGGTTGACTTCGCGTGGATCGATTCGCCATTCGGGAAGCTGATCGATCCAGCCCACGATCACCTCCACGCGATGTCCGCTGACCGGCACCGGCACCGGAGTCAGCCGGCCGAGCACGTCCACCGAGTCGGGAGCGAGCCCAATCTCCTCCTGGGCTTCGCGGAGCGCGCATTGGAGCACGTTCTCGCCGGGCCAGAGCCGTCCACCAGGCAGTGCGATCTGACCCGGATGATGGATCATCGTCGCCGGTCGCTCGATGAGCGGGAGCGCGAATCCATCGCGCGCCTCTTGCTCCACTCGATCCCGAGCGGCACGAGGATGAGGGGCTTCCTGATGCGATAGCGGAATCAACGCGAGCAGGACGGCCGCTTCCCGCAACCCCGTTTCCGGCCCTTCGAGGTGCCGCGACGGGAGCTCGGCAGACCAAGCGTCCGCGTGCGCGGCTATCCCGGGCAGGGGAAGCTGCAAGCGCTCCCGCAGGCGGGTCCGAAGGCTCACTCGTCTCTACCCGGAGGACGCACTTGCTGCAGCAGCCGCTGAATCTGCTGCTGGACGCGGCTCACTTCGGCCTGGAACGACGCCTGCGTCACCTCCAAGCGGCTCTGGATCTTGCTTTGCTGCTCCTGCATGCGGGCCTGCAGATGCGCGCTGGTGGCGCGCACCCGCTCTTGCAGATGGTGCTGCTGGCGCTCCAGGTTCGCGCGCAGATACGCATCCTGAACCTGCTCGACCAGAAGGTCGAGATCCGGCGAGAGCGGCCGCTGCGCGCGAGTCGGAGCCTGTTCCAGGAGAAGCGCGGCCAAGAGAGGCAGCGCGATGGGAGTCGCGAGCTCGACCTCGCGAAGCTCCGGAAAGAGATCGTCCGGGAG
>CAMPIC010000118.1 GCA_946886185.1 uncultured bacterium | reverse complement strand
TGCCGGAGCCGCGGTGATGATGACGGTCGTTTTCCCGCTGGACTGCCGGAGCCGCCGGGGGGACGCTCTTCCGATTGCGCTCACGGGTGCTCTCTGTTCCCGGAGCGGCCTGACGGTGGAGCCGCAAGCAGGCTTTCGAGCTTGCGGACAACGCTGATGGATCGGAGCTGATCGAACATGCGAATCGTGGTCGTCGGAGCCGGCGAGGTCGGCACGCACATCACGTCCCATCTTTCCGAACAGGGCCACGACGTCATCCTCATCGATTCCGACGCCGCCAAGGTGCGCCAGGCGGAAAAGGATCTCGATGCGATGGTGATCCAAGGCAACGGCGCCAGCCTGGCAGTGCTGGAACGCGCCGAGGCGGCCGGAGCCGACGCCATCGTGGCCGTGACGAATGTCGATGAGATCAACATCGTCGCCTGCGTGACCGGTCGCACCCTGGGAATCCCCCGCCGCATCGCCCGGGTGCGTGACAGCGACTACTTCGCGCATCGCTCCGGACGATCCATGCAAAAGGTCGGCGTCGATCTCATGATCAACCCTGATCTCGAGGCGGCGCTGGAGATCGAGCGGCTCGTCTCTTTGCCCGGCGCGACCGATGTGACGGATTTCGGGGATGCGCGCGTCCGCATGGTCGGACTGTATGTCGGCGAGGACAGCGAAGTGGTCGGGCTCACTCTCAAGGAGCTCGACCGGAAGTACGGCCCGCTCCCCGTGACCGTGGTGGCGATTCTGCGCGACGGCGAGACGCTCATCCCCGATGGGGACTCGATCCTCCGCCCGGAGGATCACGTCTTCCTGATCGGCGAGAGCTGGCTCATGCCCAACGTCATGGAGCTGATTTCCCAGCAGGTGGCTCCGCTTCAGAACGTCATGATCGTGGGAGCCGGGCCGATCTCACGACATCTCGCGCGGCATCTCGCCGACCACAAGATCGGCGTGAAGTTGATCGAACAGAACTCCGCCAAGGCGGAGATGGTCGCGTCGCAGCTCGAAAAAGTCCTGGTGCTGCGGGGAGACGGCACCGACGTGGAGCTGCTCGAATCGGAGAACGTCGGCTCGATGGACGCGTTCATCGCGGCGAGCAACGACGAAGAGACCAACATCATGTCCTGCCTCCTCGCCCGCCATCTCGGGGCTAAAAAGACGATCGCTCTGATCCGCAGGTCGAACTACGTCCCCTTGGTGCACGTGATCGGAGTGGATGCAGCGGTCTCGGTCCGACTCAGCACGGCCACCGCGGTCATGAAGTACTTCCGCAAGGGAGAGATCCTCTCGTTCGCGCAGCTCAAGGAGAACGACGCCGAGGCGCTCGAGCTCCTGGTCACCGGCAAGGCGCGCGCGATCAAACGCAGCCTCGACAAGCTGGGCATCCCCAAAGGAGCGGTGGTCGGCGCGATCCTCCGGGGCGCCCAGGTGATCGTCCCGCGCGGGAATTCGCAGATCCTCGAAGGCGATCGCGTGGTCGTCTTCACGCTGCCCAACGCGATCGAGGAAGTTCAGCGAATCTTCACGTGAGCGCGACTCGAACGGGTTCCCGCGAGTACCGCTCGGCGCGAACTGCTCTGGGAGAACCGGTCTGCGAGAACTGCTCCGCGAGAACTGCTCTGCGAGAACTGTTCTGCGAGGAGTGCTCTGCGGGTACCGGTCCGCGAGAACTGCTCCGCGAAGGCGTGCAGCTCTCGCATCAGCCATCACGTCCTGCGGAACTGAGGATCAGTTGTACGGTGCGGCCGCCGCGTACCGCTTCCTCATTGATCCTTTCCACCGGATAGCGAGCGTCGTGAAACACGACCTCGCACCTTTGCAGTCGGCTCGTCCCTGGTGAAGATTCCGTCGGATAAGGGACAATGAGCTCGAGCCGTCCGGACGAATCGACGATGCCGCGATCGATCAGTGGGAACGTCTGGCCATACGGTCCCACCACCGTGGCTTCCAGCATCCCCTCCTCCCCTGGCTGCCGGCCGTGGACCTGCAACCTCGCCGCGGGCACGATCTCGAACAGCTTGAAGAGCGGAACCATTTGACCGCCGATTTCCACCTGCTCCGGACTGCTCGAGACCAGGCGGACATGGTTGAGCGCCGGAACGAATCGGTTCGCGGAAGCGTCGAAGAAGCCGGAGCCTCGTTGCCGGACGAGTCTGTAGAGCAGCGTCTCTCCGATGTCACGATTGAATACGACTCTCAAAGATGCCCCCGCGAGCGCCTCGCTCGACTTGACGAACCGCCGCTGCTGATCCTCGGTCGCGAGCAGGCCGGCAAACGTCCCGACGAGATCTCCCACGAGTACATAACGCACGCGGAGCTTCCATAATTCCGCGAACGCGTTTTCCCTGTCGGTATCCAACAGAATGCGACGTGGAATGGAGATGTCGCCCGCGTGTTCGCCGAAGTTGTCGGCGACTGCCGGCCATCCTCCGTGATACTGCACGAAATGGCCGAACGACCACTCGGAGAGCACGCCCTCAGGCGGCTGCGCAGGCGAATCAGCTCGATCGGCTTCCTCGCCTCCAGGGACCGCCGCAGGGACGGACTGCCTTGCCCGAGACAGGTGATCCAGGATCGGGCGCATCCGATCGAAATCATCCCACGCCGGCTCGGAAACCCGCCAGGCCGCCGCCGTCGGAGCTACCGCCAAAGCAAGTAATGGAATGGCTCCCCACGGCACGAAGCGCCGCCACCGACGATTCGAAGCGCCCTCCGCCATCGAGAGCAGCACCGTCACGACCATTCCGAGAAACATTCCCAGGTGCGGAAGAAACCTGAGCTGGAGCAGAGCCAGAGACAACACGAGGAGAACCGCCGCGAGCAGGACAGAGCTGGCGACATCGCCTCTCATGGAGCGTCGCGCCCAGACGATCAATGACAGAGGCAGGAGCAGCACGAGCAACGAGATCCGACCGGCGACCTCGTTCCAAAGACGCGGGCCCGACAACAGCAGCGGCGATTGGCTTTCTGCAATGGTCGCAACCCAACCGGAGCCGCCCCGCACGAGAAACGCCAAGCCGCCCAACCCCTGATCCAACAGAGCCGCCAGCAAAACGATCGTTGCCGCCAGACATGCGACCGCCGTTGCTCGGCGTACGACGATCCAATTCGCCTGCGACTTCCCCGGCGACGAGGAACCCCAGCAGTGGACACTCGTCGCCAAGAGGAATGGAGCGGCCAGGGAAGCGAGGTGAAATGAGCCGAACTGATGGTGTCGGAAGGGAGCGCCCGAGAAGTGAAATACGAGAGCGGGAACGGCCACGACGGCGAGCGCGGTCCCGAACACCCAGGTCAGGAACTCTGCTCGCTTCCATCGGTCGATCTTCCACGCCAGGAGCACCGCCAGAATCACCATCGGGATGAGCGCAACCAGCGTGAGCTGGACGAGAAGTCCCGCGGCAAGCGTGATTCCCGAAACGAGGGAAGCGCGTCGGGGCGGAGCTCCACCCTCGAGATCCATGAGACCCCGCAGAAGAAAGGCCACCATCGCTACGACGCACAACAACTCAGCCGCATGGTGGTCCAACTGCCCGATTCTCGTGGACAGGAGGTCGACCGGAAGAGCGATCGGCAGTCCGGCAACCACCAGCGGAAGCGCCAGGCGACCGGGGTACACCATGCGACCGATGAAGAACAGCAACGCGACGACCGCACCGAAGAGCAGAGGAGGCAACAAGCCGACGACGATCGACGGGCCGGGCGGTCCATCGTCGCCCGGAACCACGCTGAGAAGGGCCGCCAGCGCGCTGTCGTACAGTGGAGGCCAGATGACGTGATTGCCGTGCGGATGATTCAGATAGGGGTCGAAGGTCCCGAGCGCCAGCGGCGCATCCGCGATCATCTCCGCGCGTCGCAAGTGGTAACAGGCGTCGGGATCTCTCACCACCACCCGGCCACCTTCAACGACGCTATCCCAGAAGGGGATCGATCTCGATGCGACCGCGACGACCACGAGGGCGAAAGCCCATACGATCGTGCGCGCATCCGGCGACCATAGACGTGTTCCACCGGATCGCTTCGGCATCGAGCCAAGACACTCCGTTCATTCGCGGCAGGATCGATGGACTAAGGGAGGCGGCGAATCACCTCATCGGTGAACTGGTCGGTGGTCGCGGTTCCGCCCAGATCCCCGGTCCGGATTTCGCGCGCGGCGAGCGTTTCGTGGATCGCATCGGCGAGGCGCGCGGCTTCGTCTTTCATGGAGAGGTGCTCGAGCATCATCACGCCCGCGAGCATGAGCGCGAGCGGATTGGCGATTCCCTTGCCGGCGATGTCGGGCGCGGTGCCGTGCACCGCCTCGAACATCGCGTGCCGTTCGCCCAGATTGGCGCCTGCCGCCACGCCCAACCCTCCGACCAATCCGGCGGTCAGATCGCTCAGGATGTCGCCGAACATGTTGGTCGTGACCAGGACGTCGAAGCGTGCGGGATCGCGCACCAGGTTCATGCAGCAGGCATCGATGATCATCTCGAGGAACTCGACGTCCGGATATTCCGCCGCGAGCTCACGCCCGACCTGGAGGAAGAGTCCGCTCGTCGCTTTGAGGATGTTCGCCTTGTGGATGAGATGCAGGCGCCGGCGCGGCCGTTCGCGCGCAACCTCGAAGGCTCGGCGGATGATCCGCTCGCTCCCCCGCCGTGTGATGATCGCCCGGCTCTCTGCAATGGAGTGATCGCGGTCGATCCATGCTTCGAGTCCCGAATAGAGCCCTTCGGTGTTCTCGCGCACGATCACCAGGTCGACGTTCCGAAACGGACCATCGACTCCGGGAAGCAAGAGCGCCGGCCGCACGTTGGCATAGAGATCGAGCTCGGTGCGGATGGCCACGTTGACGCTGCGGTATCCCTCGCCGATCGGAGTCGCCAACGGACCTTTGAGGCAGACGCCGTGGGAGCGGATCGATTCGAGAGTACACGCGGGGAGCGGCTCGCCATGCTCTTGGGCGCCGCGCGCTCCGGCAGGCTGCTCGTCCCAGACGATCGGAGCTCCGGTGGCTTCGATGGCCCGCAGCGTCGCGGACACGATCTCGGGACCGATCCCATCCCCCCGAATCAATGTCACGGTGCGCGCGCTCTGCATCTTCACTCTCGAATTCCTGGCTTCTAGGTCCCTGCCGGCGAAATCGCGCCAAAACGGAGAGGGTACTATGGCGGCGGAAGGAATCCAAGCGGCGCGAAAGGGAGGAAGTTCTCCTGGTCGGAGGCCTGACTCAGCTCCAGATGTTACCGGGCGAAAACAGTCCGTCAGGATCGAGAGTCCGCTTGATTGCCCGCATCCCCTCCTGGACCCACTCCGGATAGAGCTCCCGGAATAGATCCGCCTTCACCTTGCCGATCCCGTGCTCGGCAGAAAGTGTTCCTCCCAGAGACAGAGCATGACGCGTCATCGCCCGCGCCGCAGCGAGCGCCCCTTCCAAAGTCTCTCGATCCGGAGCGAGCAGATTGAAGTGCGGATGGCCGTTTCCGGCATGCCCGTAGGCGATCGTCTCTCCACCGAACATCTCGTCCGCGATCCGGTATCCCGCTTCCAGCATCGCGGGCAGCTCGGCCAGCGGCACGGCGAAGTCGGTCGAGACTTTGCGTCCTCCACCGGAGACCGCGCGTGCTCCGCGCTCGTTCATGGTGGCCGGGATGGCGTGACGGAGCCGGCGCAGCTCGATTTGCTCCGCCGTGCTGGTCGCGATGCGGGTCTCGTCCGCCAGCCCGCCCGCTTCTTCGATCAGGGAGTGCCACGCTTCCAGGGCGGACCATGCATCCGCGGTCTCCTCTTCGAAGAACACCGCAGTGCGGGCCCTTTCGGGGATGCGGAGTCCTCCGGTGCTGCCCGCGACGAGGGTGAGCGAACCCTCGTCGAAGAGCTCGAGGCATCGCGGTTCTACTCGCCGGGCGACTCGCGCGGCGTCGGCTCGTTGGATGAACTCAGCAGCCGCGCGCCAACTCTCGAAGTATGCGAACCCGGCCACGAATCCAACCGGCGCGGGCAACAATGCGAGCTCGACTTCCGTGACGATTCCGAGGGTGCCCTCGCTCCCGATCCACAGATCGACCGGGTTCTGGAGGCCGAAGTACCCGGTGGCGTTCTTGTTGGCGAGGCAGGCGCGCACCTCCTGGGAGGAGCCGTCCGCGAGCACGACTCGCAACGCGCGC
Source organism: uncultured bacterium (assembly GCA_946886185.1). The sequence goes on along the minus strand of CAMPIC010000118.1, from coordinate 1,614 downwards.
ACGTACCGGCGCGTCGGGCCATATCGATACGTGCGCGGACCGCTCGCGTTGGTCGCGATCGTTCCGCCGATCGTGCACTCGTCTTCGCTGGTCGGATCGGGCGGATAGAGCCAGCCGTGCCGGGCCACCAGTCGTTTGAAGTCACCCAGGATGACGCCAGGCTGAACACGTGCCACGCCGCGATCCACGTCCAGATCGAGCACCTGGTCCATCTTCTCGAGCGAAAGCGCGATCCCCGACATCGCGACGGAGGAGCCGGTGGTGCTGGAGCGGAGTCCTTGGGGCGTGATCGGGATGCGGCGATCGGAGCACCACCGGACCAGATCGACGATCTCCTCTTCCGAACCGGGACGCCCCACTGCATCTGGAGAATGAGACAGACCGGACGCGTCGGCGGCGTACGCGCCGCGCACGTCCGGATCGGAAATCAATCCGGAATGTGACAGATCCTGATTCGGGTCGTCGTCGGCGATGTCCATTCAGACTCCGGAGGGAGCGCTCGCGAGCGCGATCACATCGGTGAGCACGCGCGCGGAGCCAAAAACGCGATCATGTGCGGTATCCGAAGCGGCGGAGCGCGGCGTCCTTGGTACGCCATTTCTCGAGAACGCGAACGCGCAGTTCGAGGAACACTTCCCTCCCGAGAAACTCCTCGATCGCGATGCGGGCTTCTTCCCCCAAAGCCTTGATCGCCTGCCCATGCTTGCCGATCAGGATGCGCTTTTGAGATTCGCTCTCCACGAAGACCAACGCTTCGATGTAGTCCTTGCCGGTGGAGCGCTCCTTGAACTCCTGGATCTCCACTTCGGTGGAATAAGGCACTTCCTTCTCGAAGAGAGCGAAGATTCGCTCCCGCACCAGCTCGGCCACGAAGAAGCGCTCCGACTGCTCGGCGATCTGGTCGGGCGGATAGAGAGGTGGACCTTCCGGCAGCCTCTCACGCAGAACTCCCAGGAGCTCGTCCACACCGTCTCCATGCAGCGCGGAGATCGGAACCAGCTCCTCGAAGATTCCGAGCTGATGGTAGGCGGTGAGCAGAGGCAGCAGCTCTTCCTTGCGGCGCAAGCGGTCCGTCTTGTTGATGGCGAGGACTTTCGGCGCGCGCGCCTTCTCCACGGCGTCGATCACCATCGGTTTGTGGCTCGGGTCCGTGAGATACACGATGAGGTCGGCGTCCTTCAGAGCTTCTTCCGCCTCACGGAGCATCGCGTGATGGAGGCGATAGGACGGGTCCATCAGCCCGGGCGTGTCGAGCAGCACCATCTGGAATTCATCGTCGCTCAGGATCCCCAGTGTGCGCCGGCGCGTGGTTTGCGGCTTGGGCGTCACGATGGCGAGGCGTTGCTCGAGGAACCGGTTCATGAGGGTCGACTTACCGACGTTGGGAGGTCCGACCAGAGCGACGTAGCCGAAGCGGAATCCTCCCGGGGAGGGTGCCCCCGGCTCCGCGGAAGGCGACGCGGGCCCAACGGAAGGCGATGCGGGCTCCACAGAGATCGTTTCGATGTTCGGACCTCCGGAGACCGCCGGCCGCTCTTCCACGTCCTCGTTGCGTCTGGCGCGCACATCGAGCGGAGGCATCGCGCTCGTAGGCGCATCCGCCGCGGCCGTCGC
>CAMPIC010000117.1 GCA_946886185.1 uncultured bacterium | reverse complement strand
CTGATGACGAATCGATCCATCGACCGGCCTGCAGGAGGACATCATGGCTTCGCACCATCTCGTTCGCTCCCTCGTTCGCCCGATTTCGTTCGCCGCCATGGCCGTCCTCACCCTCAATCCGGATATCGCTCCGGGATCCGTCCTCAACGGGCACGGATTGACGCGCGAGTCCGAGACGGCGGCACTCTCCGAAGGGGATGCTTTCACCAGGATGGAGATCTTCGATCCCAGGAACGCGGTTTTCGATCTGCGCGCCCGCGTGGACGAGTCGAATCGCGGAGCGCTCACCCTCGATTACGTCGAAGCGGGCGCACCAGCCGAAGGAGACAGTCCGAGCGGGATGAAGTTCAGCCCCGACGGGGCGCACATCCTCATCTCTCATTGGCAGTCCCGGAACGTGATCGTGTGGGAGGCGCACGGCGGCACGTTCGTGCGAGAGATTCCGGTGACCGGATCGCCGCTCGGAATCGCCATCACTCCCGACGGCCAGCGCGCGGTCACTCCGAACGTCTTCGAGGACACCGCCTCCATCCTCGATCTGACCGCTGGAACCGAGATCGCGGTGATCCCGGTCGGAAACCAACCGGGCTGCGTCGCGATCAGCCCGGATGGAACGACGGCAGCGGTCGGGAACACCGTGGACGGATCGATCTCACTGATCGACATCGCGACCCAGACCGAGACGCGGCGGGTCAACGGAATCGGCTTCGTCGGATCGATCTCCGTGAACTTCGAGAACGGCTCTCTCGCGCCGAGTTTTCGTTCGTTCGCCTTCGCGGGCAACGGGCGTCTCATTCACCCCGACTACTTCGGGAACCGGATTCAGATCGTGGACGTCGCCACCGGCCTCGTGACGAACATTCCCGCTCCGGCGCGCCCCCATGGAGTCGCCGTCGCACCCGGCGGCGCCACCGCAGCAGTCGTGCACAGCGACGCGGATGCCGTGACGGTCGTCGACGTCGCCAGCGCTTCCATCACGAGCACCATTCCGCTGGGCGCCGATGCATTCGGCGGAGCGATCTCCATCGACCCGAGCGCGACCAAAGCGGCCGTGGCCGTGCTCAACGCGTGCCGGGTCGTCGATCTGGTGACGGGATCGGTGTCGGGCGACATCGCGACCGCATCGGTCAACGATCTCTACACCACCGCGGACGGAAACTACGCCTTCTGCGTCGGATTTAACGGCAGCTTGATCAACTACGCCACGGGCGCCCTGGTCAAGAACCTCAACACCCTGGTGAGCCTGTCCGTCGGAGCGGTTTCTCCGACCGAAGCGCTCGCGGCGGGAGCGGCGAACAGCTTCGGCGAGGACTTCCTCATCTTCACGACGAACGGCGCGGCCGGCACACTCCAGCATCACCTTTTGAGCGGACCGGATGCGGAGGGGGACAAGTCCCGCCAGATGGCGCTCAGCCCCGATGGAACCGTCGCCGCGGTCACGCACATCCTGAGCGACAACGTCGGAATCTATGACGTGTCGAGCGGCGCTCTCCTGGGGATGCTCCCCGTCGGGGACCGCCCTTCGGAAGTCGCTTTCACTCCCGACGGAGAGCGCGCGGTCGTGGCCAATCTCGACTCGCCGTTCGCCTCCATCCTCCATCTCGATGACATGACGGTGACGAACGTGCCGATCTCGACTCGCGGGAGCCAGGTGGAGATCTCCCCCGACGGCGCCTACGCCTACGTGGGCGTCGTCACGAGCGACGGAGTCTGGAGAATCGATCTTTCCACGCAATCGGTCGCGGGACCGAAGCTGCCCACCGGAAACATGGGCTCGATCGGATATCTGTATCAGCAGAGCAGCGGGACGACGCTCAGCCACGACGGAGGAACGCTCGCGGTCTGCGGATCGTTCACCAACCAGGTGACTCTGATCGATACCGAAACCTGGAGCGTGCGGGCCAACGTCGCGGTTGCCACCTTCCCGGTGCGAGCGATGTTCAACGACGACGATTCCCGGATTTACGTCACGACGCGGGACAACAACCGTCTCGTCGTTCTCGACAACACCCTTCCGGTGCCGACGGTGGTCGATCAGTTCCTCATGGGTGCGCAACCGTTCGAAATGGCTTTCTCTCCGGATGAACAGTTCGTTTACGTGCTGAACTTCCAGGCGAACAGCGTTTCGGAGCTCGATCTCTCCGACGGCGTGGTCTCGCGCACCTTCGGCTATCCGGAATTCGGCGCCGGGCTCGCGGTTTCCGCCGACGGAAGCGAGCTGTTCGTGCCGAGCGGAAACTGGAGCGTTTCGTTCGGACCTGGCCCGCTCTTCTCACAAACGGTGAGCGGACAGCTCAACGTCTTCGATCTTGCCAGCGGCACGTTGACCGATCAGATCGCCACCGGGGTCATGGCGGGGATGCTTGCGACGGCCTCAGACCGGTTGGCGGTTCCCTCGACGTTCATCGACGGTTTCTACACCGCGGCCTTGACGGATCCCGCGGACGTTCCCGAAGCGGTCATGGATGCGTCCCGCCTGCGGATCGGCCCGAACCCGGCCACGCAGTCCGTGCGGGCCCATTTCGCGATGCCGATGGCGGGAGAGTTCGAGGTGCGAGTGTGCGACGCGCGCGGGCGCGTCGTCCGGCAGTGGAGCTCTGCCTCGGATGCAGGCGTGGGCGAAGCGACCTGGGACTTACGCGACCAGTCGTCGCGCCGCGTTCCGGCCGGCGTCTACTGGATGACCGTTCAGCAAGCGTCGGCGCGGGCAACCGGCCGCATCGTCGTCCGTTAACGCGGCGACAGCCGGGCGGGGGACGATGGCTCGGCCCCCAACAGCTCCCGCAGGGCTCAGCTCCGCGCGAGCTGATCGAGCAAGGCGGCGGCGACCACGCGGCCGATGCGCGCCGCCTTGTCCGCGCCGATGTTCATCTCCACGAACGGATCGAACGGGTCGGCGAGCAAGTCCCGGCGCACTTCCATGCAGAGAACCTGGCCGGGATAGCGCGCGGAATAGCGATATCCCATGGTCGCGGGGTGAAGCCGGTAGCTGGCGTTCTCCGTCGCCTGGATTCCCGCGGCGTCGAACGACCGTTTCAAATCCTCGACCAGATCCGGAGAAGCGAGCCGTTCGCCCGGCGCGCCTTCGGTGATGAGATCGATTTCCGGCCGGATCGTCCACTTTTCGTACTGCTCCGGCTCGTAGGCGCGGCGCAGCGCCTTGCCGATCCCTTCGTCGATGTCGTCGATCCCCACCGATTTCGGCGCGTAGGTGTGCGGCGTGAGTGCCCATCCTCCGGCTCCGCAAATCCCGGCAAAGGCCGCTTCGGTCAATTCGTGATAACGGCGGTGCAAGTCGCCCAGAAACGCGAGGTCCTGCGGCCGCCGGACATATTCGGGGATCGCGGCGGTCATACCGTCGGGCGCATCGGGATCGATCACCCGATTGGTGTCGAGGAATGTCCGCGGAATCAGGCACCGCACCAGCAGAACAGACCGGGGAACCCGATCGAGCTGCGCGCGCGTCTCCGCGCGGAGCAGATCGCGAACTTGCGCGTCGGGATCCACGATCTGACGCGCGACCTCGCGAGCGTATTCGGTCGAGCCGACATCGGTGTTGACGAAGAAGAAGTCGAGAAGATCCTCCGGAAGCGCCGGATCCAGCTTCTCCCTTAACGTACGGTAGTGACGTTCCTCGGTCGCTCCGTGAGGCACTTCGAAGAGGAACTGCCCGCGCGCGCTTTCGCGATCTCCGAGGGTCTCGACATCGCAAACGTCGGGGATCGATCGGTATCGCGCGTCCATGCATCCTCCTTCATCGGAAACGGTTCATCTCGAAACTCGTGCAATCGTGTCTCAACCCTCGTTCGAACGAGGGCCCGATTCCGGAAAGCTCCATTCCGAATTGGCGATCAACGGAAGGTACGTTTGAGGTCGCCCCAGCTGGTCGTCTCGGTCGCGTTCGGGCCGCAGGTGATCGAATAGTCGAGCTTCCATGCCCCGCCAGTTTCCTCGCCATAGGCATCGAGGATCAACCAGTACGTACCCGATGTCTCGGCCGCCCAAGCGAGCGACTCCGCATCCTCCGCCAGGACGCCGTCCGAGCCGAACACGCAGGCGGACGCCGAGTCTCCACAGTCGTGGATGAGGTAGACCGACCCATCGAAACCACGTTGCGCGTACGCGAGCTCGACGGTGTCGCCGGAAAGAAGGTCGAGGCGATAGGCGACGTCCCGTCCGTGAGCCGGGTAGACGGTGCAGGACCCGTCGGGGGGACAGTAGTCGTCGGATGCGGCGAATGATTGCCCCTCGAGAGAGCCGCTCGTGCAGCGATCGAGTGCATACGCGTCATTGCAGCGATCGTTCTCTGGAGGGGCGGCAGGCGCACCACACGTGAGCGTGAGCCGATAGGGACCCGTGACCGACGAGTCGAAGCCACGAGCTCCGATCCGGTAGTCGCCGGACGTCGCAACGAGATAGACGATCCGCGAGAAGAGCCCCGGTCCGCCGTCATCGTCGCGCGCGAGTGGAGCCTCCCCGCAGCCGGAGCGGAGCTCCAGCACGGTATCGAGCTCGGACTCGCCGATCCGGCCGGTCGTGACTTCGATGAGATCGCCAGCATGCGCGTGAAAGGCATACCAGTCTTCGTCTCCCGCCTCCAGAGCCGCGGGGTTCACTTCGGTTCCGGCGCCGATCGCTTGACCGGGGCAGATCGTGTCCGATTCCGCCTCAGCGACGACGACCGTGACAGCCGCGTCTCCGCAAGCCCACGGTTTCGGCTCCACGTGTTGCGGATCCGCCACGATCACTCCCGCCCATACCGTGGAGAGCAATACGATCGTGCCGCAGATTCGAACAACTTCCATGTGGTCTCGCTTGGCTAGGCGCCATCGGAGGCGGGGACGCGCAGGGGAACACCGAAGGCCTGACTACCGAGTAGAGGATACCGGATCGCACCCTCGTTTCGACTTTCGGATTTCAGAGGCTCGCGCGCGGAGGCTGGCGCGGATCGCTCCAGGACAAGCAAAATGGGAAGGTGAAGGAGCTGTTCTCCTTCTACCCTCCCATTCTGGAGAGACAAACTCGATCGGGGCCTACCGGATCATCACCAGCTTGGCCGCGGCGCTGACCGCATCGGACTCGAGACGGAGAAAGTATCCACCCGCGGGAAGGTCACGACCTTCGTCGTCCTTGCCGTCGAACGCGATTTCGTGGAATCCCGGTTCGAAGGTGCCCTCCGCGAGATGGCGCACGGCGCGTCCTTCCGCATTGAAGACGCGCACCCAACCGGAAGACTGGTGGGAGAGCTCGAACGTCACCCGCGATCCCGGCTGCCACGGATTCGGCTGCGCGCGCACGATGGCGAGCGGCGGAGGATTGCTTCCGAGCTCCGGAGTCGATACCTCCACGACCAGAGCGTCTTCCACGCGCGTACGCGTATGCAGGGTCAGATTCGGTCCGGGAACGTAGTTTCCGGCCGTGATCACACGCTGGTTCGCGGGGAGCGATGCTCCCGATCCCAACTCCACCGTTCCTGTAACCGTGAAGACCAGCGGAGGCGTGAACGCATCCGAGAGCGACGCCGTTCCGAAGATCTGCACCGTTCCCGGAGAGTCGTTGGCCAACGTGACATCGAGGGCGATGGTGCGTCCCAAGGTCGCGCTCAACAAATCGCCGCCGCTCGTGGCGGTGAAGGCGAAGTCGAGGTCGTTGTCACCGGTCCTGGAGACTGCGAAGGTGCCGCGTACCGGACCGAGGTCGGAGCCCAGCTCCAGGGTGCCGCTCATGTCGTCACCCGCGATCTGGAAGATCCCGTCCGTCTCCTGCGGAGTCGCCAGGAGCGCGAGCGCGGTCGCGGGCACCAGGAGCTCGGCGTTCGACGTCATAGACGGCGCCGGAGAAGCAGTGATCTCCGCTTCGTTGGGAATGAACCAGGCCACGCCCTCTACGGCGGCGGGGCCGGCTCCGAACCCGGCGTCGACGGCCAGCGTCTGCACGTCGTCGATCCGGCCGAACACCACGTCGGGATCTCCGTTACGCGCATCGGACCAGACCGAGAAGACGGAGCGGTCGTCGCAGATCGTCTCGAAGTAGTCTCCGAAGTTGGGCGCGATGTTGGCAGGAACGCCGCACCAGGCGACCGACGTGTCGGACATCCGGCGGTTCGGTCCCCAGTGCTGCCCGCCATCGACCGATTGCGTGACGTAGAAGTCGCAGAGGCTGTTTCCACCGGAAGCCTTCCTGCGGTCGTACCACCCGACCGTGACGCGTCCATCCGGGCCCGTGTAGACCTGCGGCCAGAACGATTCCGAGACATTGGTGTTGTCGTTCAACCGAACCTGCGGAGACCAGGTCTGTCCGTTATCGTCGGAGTAGCGCACGAAGCAGTTGTAGTTGTTCGAACCGCCGTCGGAGTAGACGACGTACGCGCGGCCGCGGAACGGACCGTCAGACCGATCGACTGCCACTGAGGGGAAGGTGATGTTGACCCCGCGATTGAAGCATTGCGGAGAGCCGCCGGCATTGGGACCGATCTGGTGCATGCTCACCCGCGGGCCGCTCCAGGTCTGGCCACCGTCGGGAGAGTGGCGGATGTACAAGTGCGCGTTTCCGGAAAAGAGCGGCTCGACCCACGAAACGTATACTTCTCCGTCCACGCCGACCGCCGGATAGTAGCCGTTGGCGCTCGAGGTGTTGACGGTGAGAGGCGGAGCCCAGGTCGCACCGTCATCGTCCGAGTAGGTGAGCTTGCCTCCCGAGCTCCCGCCGAATTTGACGTACGACAAGTAGATGCGATCGATCGTGGCGTCGTACTCCATGTACTCCTTGTCCAGCGACGCGCCCTGATCGGAGAACTTGACCGCCGGGTTCCAGGTGAGAGTGCTCCCGGCAAAGTTGGAGCGGTTGACGGTGAGTCCGCCAGGGGTTCCGAGATCGAGCGAGGTGAACACCCACATGCCGCTGTTGGTCACGACGACCGACGGATCGCCGTACACCTGGGTGGCCGGACCGTTCGGAACCGATCCGCCGTCCGTCCAGCTCAATCCTCGATCGGTGGAGTAGCCGTACCCGGAAACGGTGCTGACTCCGTCGACGAACCCCTGCCCGTCGTTCCAGCCGACCACGATCTTGTTTCCTTGGACCGCGATGCTCACCTCCGACTGCACGATCCCGACCTGCTCGCCGGCGGGGTTGTTCACGACGTGATTGTTGGGAGCGACCATCCCCTGGGGAGGCTGGGGCACGGCGAGCACCGGATCGAAAGGACCTTCAGGGAGGCCGAGATTCTCCAGGATGCCGCCCGCGCGCACCGCAGGGATGGAGGACGCATCCGCTTCGGAGCTGGGAGAGGCTACGCCAAGCGCCAGCGACTGAGAACCGGACTCTGCGGCCCGATCCGCGCGCACTTGAAGCACCGGTATGGTGATGAGGGACGCCAGAGCCAGGACGGCCGTGACGGCCAGTGGACGAGAAAGACGCATGGATGCCTCCGCAAGAGGATGGGTTGAGTGGGTCGCCCTCGGCGCACACCGAGCGTTGTTGAGTCGGGCGACGCGATTATATCCGATTCGCGCCGCTCAAGCGATCGCGCAATGGTCTGTCGGAACCTCGATTACTCCCGAAGAGGGAGTGAACAGCGAACTCCCAACGCGCCCGGAGCAGGAGTGAACAGCGAGCTCCCAGCGACTCCCGGAGCGGAAGTGAACAGCGAGCTCCCAGCGCCGCCCGGAGCAGGAGTGAACAGCGAGCTCCCAGCGCCGCCCGGAGTAGGAGAGACCAGCGAGCGCACAGCGCCGCCCGGAGCAGGAGTCAAC
>CAMPIC010000116.1 GCA_946886185.1 uncultured bacterium | reverse complement strand
TCCTGGGGCTGCACGAGCTCGACACGGGAAACGTCGCGTCGGGCCGGGCGCGCCTGCGCTCCTGCGTGGAACGATTCGCCGCGGTCGATCGCAAAACGGAGGCCGTGGACGTCCTAGCCTGCTGGCTGGAGCGCGAGGTGGATCTGGGCAATCGAGATCAGGCGGAGGGACTGTTTCTGGAGCTTCAGAAATGGGAGGACGGGATTACTCCGAAGGTCCGGGCGCACCTCAGTGTCATCGAAACGGACATGCTCGTGCTGGACTGGCTGGAGCCGCACCGGCATCCGGAAGCGATGCTGCTCGACTCGATCTTGGACATTCGCGATCGGGACTTCGGATTTCATTTCTGGCGAACTCATTGGAACCTGGCACGCTTTTATCATCAGCATGACCGAGCCGCAGAGGCCGCAGAGCATTTCAGGGCAGCCAAGCAAGAGCTCCAACGCCTGATGGATACTCTCGAAAACGAAGAACAGCGGGAAGGTTTCCGGAATTGCCCCGGACCTCGTCGATTCCTCACGGAAGCCGATTCCTGGGAGGTACCAGAATGAACCCGTCCACGAATTCCGGCGAACGGGTCCGGTCCCGTCCAACTTCCAGCTTCAACGGGCCGCCTACGAAGGACGCAGTCCTTCCGGAATCTCCGGGTGAGATCGATAGCGAGATCGAAAAGCGACGCGAGCTCGTGCGAACGCTCGCGAAGCAGGCGAACAGCGGCATCAATGACTCTGCGAAAGCGCTGGACCAGCTTATGGAATTCAGCGCCAGCCTGTCGTTGGACGTGGATCCGAACATCCTCCTGAATCGGATCGTCGAAGCCTCTTCCAAGCTCGGCATAGCGGAGCGAGTGCTGGTGGTGATGCGCGAGAACGATCTGCTCGAGACCGTTCGCGACTACGGCGAAGGAGGCGTAGCGGTGCCTTCGAGTGAAGTCGCCCAGATCTCCGAGACCCTGGTGCGCAAATGCCTGCGCACCAATGAGATCGATGTCAATTCCAACATCGCCGCGGATCCCCGGCTGCGGGAGGTCCACAGCATCACGGAGCTCGATCTGCGCTCTTCGGTTTGCGTCCCCTTGCGCGCCCGGGGGGACGCGATCGGAGTCCTCTACCTGGACAGCAAGCGCCACCTCCATCCGAGTGATCTCTCCATCCGCCTGCTCTCGGCGTTCGCCGGACACGCATCTCTGTGCCTCACACACCGCAACACGGTGGAGGACGAACGCCGCCAGCGCGAGAAGCTCGCCAAGGAGCTCGACTCGACCAAGGGGCGACTCAAAGCGGATTGGCGCAACAAGATGATCGGCCGCTCCACCCATTGGCGGAACGTCATCCGCCAAGTGGAGATGTTCGGCGAATACCCGTATCCCGTCTTGATCCTGGGCGAGACCGGCTCGGGGAAGGAAGTGGTGGCGCAGGCATTATACGAAGCGGGGATCCGCGCGCGCGGCGGCCCGCTCGTCCAACTGGACTGCACCGGGCTTCCGGAGAATCTCCAAGAGTCGTCTCTCTTTGGCACGGTCAAGGGAGCATTCACAAGTTCCGTGGACAAGCCTGGCTTCATCGAAGAAGCCGACGGAGGAACCCTCTTCCTCGATGAGCTGGGAGACATGCCGCCCTTGATGCAATCGAAGCTGCTCAGGTTCCTGGAATCAGGCCAATTCCACCGTGTCGGCAGCACGAAGACGAAATCCTCGGATGTGCGCATCATCGCGGCGACCAATCGACCGCTCGCTGAGATGATCGAGACCGGCGCCTTCCGTTCCGATCTGTACTTCCGGTTGAAAGGAGTATCGATCGAAGTCCCGCCGTTGCGGAAGCGGATGGATGACGTTCCTCTTCTCGCGGATCACTTCCTGGCGCAGGAGTCCGCGCTTCGCAAAAGACCGGTCCCCTCCATGACGTCGCAGGCGGAGCGGGTGCTCATGTCGCATCGTTGGCCCGGCAACGTGCGCGAGCTGAAGCGAGTCATGCAGAGCGCCGTCGCCCAGGCACTGTTCGAAGAGGAGGCGATCGATGCGCGCCACATCCGCGCTGCCATCAAGAACCCGGCCCTCGAGCCAGCGGGACTGACGGATGATTTGCCCGAACGCCTGGAAGATGCGTTGAACCAGGCCGAGCGCGCGGTGCTCGAGCGCGCTCTCCGCCGGCACAACGACAATACCCGCATGGTCGCCCTCGACATGGGCGTAACCAGGCAGACCATATACAACTTGAAGCGAAAGCACGGGATCGACTGATGGGATAAGCGCGCGCAAGACGCAACGGCGCTCGTCCTGCAGCGCCGTCATGCGGAGAGCAGGACTTCACCCAAGCGGCGCGGCGCTCATGATGGAGGGCGTGTCCCTATCGGCGGACATCACGTCCCCGTCCTTGTTGAGGCGTTCGCACCTTCCCCACTGGGATCGAACCAGTCAAAAACTTTTGGATCGAGTCAATTGGATTTGAATCCCGCCAAGTCATTGGCATCCAGCCGGTTCCCAATGAGAGAAGCCCCCTCGGGAGCAGCGGCGGTAAAGCTGTCTTGAATCCCGGAGCGCAGCGCAGGGACTCGGGCTTCTTCCCGACCCCGGGTCTGTCGCGCTCATTTTGCTTTCCGACAACGACTTCCACGCACAGGAATCGATTCTCATCGGAAATCGACCCAAAGGGGATTCACGGCACATCGATTTCCTGTTTCCCCTCGTTCCCCCGAGAGGCGTCAGGCCGTGCCTCGACGGGGAACGCTCCTTTTACGAGTGGGCGGTTGCGGTACGCGATGGTCGCGATGGCTCGGGGGGAAGGTCCAGGCGGGTAGTGGGGCTGCACCGGCCCGCCTTCCCCCCTTGCCATCGGCCGCAGGACCGTTCGGGCGCGCCGCGTCGGCGTGTGGCGCCCGACAGCCACGGTTTCCGAACTTCTTCGAATGACTCACCTGCCGGCCGCCTCGCGAGAACATCCCACACTGTCTTGAAGCACTGACCGCGTACGTCTCTCGAACGATCCGCCTGTCCACGATGCGTTCGACCCGTCCGGATGCAACGAAACTAGATTGAAATCATCCAAATCTCGTTGAATCAACCATCCTTCCTGTAAAACGTTTTTGAATCCTCGATTATCTGTATATCCCCAATAGGTTACGCCGGCGTTGGACGCAGTCGCGCATCGGTTGCCCCTATTTCCATCCAAATCTTCTTTACTCCTGCCGATCGAGCCGAGGACTCCACCAGGACAGCGCTCAGCAAAAAGCGCGGAAATTCCCCGGAATCACGGTGATCGGATCGCCCTTCGGGAAAGTGGCATGGCCGCCACAAGTGGAGTTTCCGAAGGAGAGCGCCGTGGGTTCTTCACACGCTGCCCTTCGGTCAGGAAGCCGACTTTCTGGCGATCATCGAGCAGGTCGCCATGGCTGGCTGGGGCCATAGCCGGCATACAACGAAAGCGATGACGCTCAATCCCTCTCCCTCCGCTTTGAGTTGAATCGTGGTCCGCGGGAGCTTTCCCGCTCATCACGTTCCCGCACCGTCGGGCACACACCTCTGCACACCTCGCCGGGCTTCTCCAGGCGTCTCGATCCACACCGGACCGAGACCGTTGCTGGCTAATTGCGCGCGCTGTTCGGGCCAAACGCCCGCGTCACCAGCGCCCAGGAGATGCACAATGTTTATCTCGAAGATTGCGCGAGTGCTTGCTGTTTGTTTGATCATCGCTTTCACGATTGGCTGCGGATCGGACACGTTCACCTCTCCGAGCACGTACCCGCACGCTGCCACCACCGATGAGACGTTGCACGGTCCGTATCAGGGAACGTTCTCCACGCCCGGAGGATCGCTCGGTGATTCCACGGCGTGGTTCCAGATCGCTTCAAGCGCGCTATCGACTCCGACTACGCTGACCATGATCGTCTCGACCGATCCTGAATTGATCGCGACGATGGGCCCGCACGGCCAGACGTTCGCGCAACCTTGTACGATTACGTTCGCCAAGCCGGAAAACTATGACGTCGAGGATGCGTATCACATTTGTTTGTGGAACGAGATAACGGAGACGTGGGACGACCTGGGTGGCGTCGATCAGGGATCGAACGTGTCGCTCGGGATCACGCACTTCTCCCAATACTCCTTGCGCATGATCGACGGTTGAAGGCAGCCAGGTCGCGATCGCCGCTCGCCGGAATGGTGAGCGGCGATCGCGATACCAAGCCGACTGACGTGGTTGTGATGCGAAGTTCGGTGTTCGCGAGCACTCGTGACCGCGTTGCTTGTGTGCGCCGCGTTTACTCCACTTCGCCTTGATGGAACCAGCGGCGCCGTTCCCGATCGAAGTAGACCCACAGCCATCGACCCTGGTCGGTCTTCGCGAAGTGATACTCGCGATGCACTTCCCGTCGCCACCATCCTCCCGAGACGATGTATGGACCGAGGATCTCTTCCACCGATCCTCCTTCCACTCCGGTGATCAGCCAGCCGTCCGGCTCGTGGCGAGGACGCGGCGGAAGCGGAAGTGGACGATCGAAAATCCTGCGCACCAAAGAACGCGCGATCACTTTGCGCGGAGTGGGGATCGGCATCGAGGTCAGCGCGTTCCAGGCGAAGCGAGCTTCGGGAAGATGCCCTTCTTCGATTCGGGCATGAACGACCGCTTCCTCGCCGAACTCGGCCCGCAGGCGGGCGAAGGCCCGGTTCAAGGCGGCCCGATCCCGCTTGGGAGTTTCCGCGAGCAGTTGGAGCTGCTCGTTGGCAAAGGGAACGCTCGCGGCGCGCAGCTCGATCTCCATCACCCCCGCCGGGAGACAGAGCGAGTCCAAGCGAAGCGCGATCAGCTCTCGGAGCTGCTCTTCGTCCAGAGTGGGCTCCGCGGGACGGAACGTCTCTCGGCAACGCGGGGGGAGCTGCCGAGATCCATCCTCTCCCCGCGATCCGGCGCCTCCATGCTCCAGCACCAGCACCAGATCGATTTCCGCCAGAGCCTGTTGCTCGCTCGCCAGCTCGACCAGGACCTGGTGCAGCAGCTCGAAGGCCTGCTCCCGGAGCCGACTTCGATCGGATTCCGGATCGTCCAGGATCTTGCACGCCTTCCACGTCCGAGCCGGATCCGCCGGCTGAAGAGGATCCCAGAGCTCGCCGCGGGCGAGACGGTGCAGGCGGCCGACCTCCGGCCGGAACCGGCGCTGGATCGATTCGGGGGGCAGGTCCATGAATGCGCCGAGCGTGGTGATCTCGAGCTTGGTGAACACTTCCCGAGACTCCGCATCGAAGGCCAGCCGATCGATCGGGATCGCCCGGACGAACTCCCGCTCTTCCGCGCCCGATCGAAAGATCCGCGGGGGGAGCAGTTGTGCGTTTCCCGTGCTCTGATCGGGATCGACTCGCTGCCCGGTCGCCTTTCCGCTCCAAAGCAGTTCCGGATCGGGCTCTTGTGCTTTGGCGGCGGCGTACGTCCCAAATCGCGACCTTCCCAGGACGATGCGCGCGGCGAACTTCATTTCAGACAGATCGGTCTGGATCAGTGCAGCCCACTGCGCGAGCGACGGGAAGGTCAGTTGGAGACCTGCGGCATCGACCCAAAAGAGCCCGGGCTCCGAACCGGAACATTCGACTTCGGGAGAATAGAAGCGCAGGCGCCGCTCCACCCGCTCGACTCCGGCGCGAATGGCTGCTTCTTCTACGACACCGGCCCGCAGCTCCCGCGTCATCGACAATCCGGCCGCGTAGCGCATCCCGGGAAGGATTCGGAACGATCGTGCCTGCTCATTGGACCACAAAATAACTCCTTGTGGCTTATCCAGATCCACAACCACGGCAGGCTTGCCGATCCAATCTGGATGTCGCTGCAGGAGGATCTGGAGCGGAAAGGCGGGGAGATCAATACATGCCAGAAGGGCCACGACACGCCTCCGAATGCTCCCAACCGGGAGAGTGGCGCTTGTCCTTGAGCACCACGAGCTCCCATAGGAATCGATCGAAGGCGGTCTTCCTGACATCGCCGACGGCGCGTAACGAAACCAACGATCCGAGAGACGAGGAGGTCCGTCCCTTTCGGGTCAGACAGAGCAAGGTCGCATGATGCTTCTGAGCCAAGGCCGCCAGTCGGGTTTGCAGTGCCTGTGTGAACGCTCGTTCTGGATACTGGGAAGGGCGGCTCTCGAGCTGGTGGCTCCATCGAAGCTGCGCGTACTTCGCGCGTTGGGAGAATGCCGGCGCTGGACGGGAGCGAGCTACGTCGGTGGGCCGGGGCGCCGGATCGGACGCTCCGATCAAATCGAGAACGACCAGCGTCACGGCTCCCGAGCGCAGGAGGATGTCCGCCGTCCTGGCTCCGGCCAGCACACCCTGGACGCGCACCACCGGAAGGGCTCCCAGATCCACCCCTGATTCCGCCACATCGGGGGGATAGAACGTGGAGGGGCCCGTAGCAATCCAGATCGATGATTCTGATCGCTCTTGACACTGGAGGACCAGTCCCATCGAGATCGTCAGCACCGGAGTGGCTTCGGCAGTGGAGAGCTCGACGAACCGTCCCGCCAACGCATCGAGGCTCCATCGCTCGTCGGGCTGGGGAAGTTGCTGCGGGATCCCCATCCGGCTCGCGAGCATGAGTGTGGAGAGGGACGCTTCTGCGGCAGTGCTCGATGACATCCGACGTCCTCTCAGGTTCGGCTCGGCTCGGTTCGACTTTCGGTTCCGGCTTTCGGTTCCGGCTTTCAGTTCCGGCTTTCAGTTCGGCTTTGGCTAGGTTGGCCCGGCCGCGCGGCTCTCTTGAACTCTGAACGATACCAGACGAACGTACGCATTCAATCCATTTCTTGGTGGAGTCGAGCATGAGGCTGGGGCATCGCGTGGATTCGATCGACGGGCGACTCACCATGTCGGTTCTCACGGCGCGTGCGTCATCGCCGAAAGTGGGCCCGCAGGTTCATTGGCGAAACGACTCGGTCGTTCATCTCATGGGATCCCGGCTCTCCCCAGGACAGGATCGAGCCGGATTGACACTCTCAATTGATTCTTGCGAAAGCAGATCCCGGCGCGTACTATCCAATGGTTATTTACTAACTATTGGATTTCATATGGCGTATAGCCGCGAATCCCCCTCCCATTTGCCCACCACCCCAGCCCAACTTCGACGCGCCCGGGCTCGGGAGCACACTCGGGAGCGCTTCCTCGAGTTCGCTGAACGCGCCTTCCGCGAGCGCGCATACGAGTCGGTGACGATCGAGCGGATCGCCGCTGCCGCGGGATACAGCAAGCGATCGATCTACCTCTACTTCCGTGACAAGCGCGATCTGTTCGAGCAAGTGCTCGCGCGAGAGCTCCTCCGCTGGAACGAGGCGCTCCGAGAAGTCGAGTCCCGCGAGAGCGACCCGTTGCGACAGATCGAAGCGATCCTGATCGAATGTTTCGATTACGTGGATCGCGACCCGGTGCTCCTGCGGCATCTCCATGAGGCATGGTCGCTGGCGGCCGGTACGGATCGGGGTTCGCCGACCGACGGCGAGGCCGAGCTGGAGCGCGGGATGACCGACCTCATCCGCACGGTCACCCGGTGTCTCGATCGGGCGTCGGTTGCGGGCACTCTCTCGGGCGAGGCGGATCCGAACCTGGAGGCACGCTGGATCTGGAGTCAGATCGTAGGAGCGCTTACGACCGGGCCATCTGGGTTCCAAACCTTTCGATCCGAATCGTTCCGCGTGACCCGGAAGGCGGCGGCACCCCGGATCGTCGCGCCGTTATCGAAAGACGAGGGTACTGGAGTGCGTTGGTGTCGGAGCCGGAAGGCGAGCACC
>CAMPIC010000115.1 GCA_946886185.1 uncultured bacterium | reverse complement strand
GGCTCGAGGTTGCCCGTGGCCGGCGCCGTGATCACCTCGCCGGTGCAATCGTAGCGCGATCCATGGCACGGGCAGTCCCAGGTGCGCTCGGTCTGGTTCCACTGCACGATGCATTTCATGTGGGGGCACACGGCGGACATCCGATGCCGCGTCCCGCTGTCATCGACGTAGATCGCGAGCTTCGACAGACCATGCCGGACGATCCCGCCGCTTCCTCGGGGAATCAAATCTTCGGAGTCGAAATCGCCGCCCGTCACGTACTCCTTGAAGTGCGAGATCGCGTTCGCCGTGCGCTTCGCCAAAGTCCCGAGCGCTCCCATTTTTTTGCGTGTCGGGTCGTAGAGATCGGCCCATCGATTCTCCTGACCGCGGATGAGATCGCAGAGCAGCATTCCGGCGATCGTTCCATGGGTCATACCGTTGCCGGAGTCTCCCGTCGCGATGTACACCCCTTCCTCGTCATCGCGCCCGATGAACGCCAGTCCATCGACCGGCTCGAGCACCTGTCCCGACCATCGGTAGTCGATCTGGAGAATCATCGGGAAGCGTTGGCGCGTCCAATCTTCCAGCCGCGCGAAGCGGGCGTCTCCGTCGTTTGCCTCTCCCGTGCGATGGTCCTCGCCTCCCACGATGATGGTGTCGAAGGAACCGCGCTTTTCCACGCGTACATAGTGGTACGCCGACGGCCCGGATCCCTCCTCCTCCTCCTCTGGATTCTGCACCGTATCCCAGAGCAGCATGGTGGCAACCGTTCCGCGTGGAATGCGCGCGCCCACGACGTAGGTGGTATACGGAGCCTGCTTGTTGTGGACGGCAGTGGCCACCTGAATCGGCGAGTTCGTGCAGACCACGATGGAGCGCGCGTTCACGCGCATTCCGCGGTCGGTCTCGACGTGCGGATCGTCCCCACCCGAGACGGTCTTGACGTGGGCGCGATGCAGCCGCCCTCCTCGGCTCACGATCGCCTGCACCAGGCCGTTCAAATAGAGGAGAGGATGAAACTGGCCCTGCCGCGGGAAACGCAGACACGTGCCGGTATCGAAGTGCGTGATGGGCGCGCGGATCACCTTCTCCACGGAGTGGAGCCCGGCGCGATGAACGGCATCGAGCTCTTTCATCAAGCTCTCGTCGGAGCTTCCGGGTGGCGCGAAGAGGTATCCGTCCAATCGTTCGAAGCCGCACTCGATGTTCTCCGCCCGGACGATCCGCTCGATCTCGTCGATCGCGGCGGAGTGGCTCTCGGCGGCAAGCCGCGCTCCATCCGCGCCGTGAAGCTCTTCCAGCTCGTAGTAGCGATCGTCGAGCGCGCTCGCGAGATGCGCGGTGGTCCTTCCGGTCATCCCAGCGCCCACGTCGGCGCGATCCAGCACGATCACGGAGCTTCCGGCCTGAGCGAGCAGATAAGCGGTGGAAAGACCGGCGATGCCCGCGCCCACCACGCAAACATCGGCGTCCTCGTTTCGCCCCAGAGGTGGAGGCGAAAATTGGGCGGAGGTAGTTTCCCAGATCGATCTGCGTGCCCCGCTCGACCTTCGAGAAGAATGGATTCGGTTCATACGGTCTCCCGATGCAAGCGGTGCTGGGCGGACCCAACCCCGCTTATCCGGATCAAGCGGCGCTCGTCTCTCCTCCCAGGAGGGTGAGCACCTCTCCCGTGATATAGCTGGAGTCCGCTTCGGAAGCGAAGAACACGAAGGCCGGAGCGACCTCCTCCGGCTGCGCCGGCCGCTTCAGAGGCGAATCCATCCCGAACTCCGCGACGTCCTTTCCGGACCGGTCCGCGGGGTTGAGCGGCGTCCAAACGGGGCCGGGAGCGACGCAGTTGACCCGGATCCCCTTCGACACGAGGTTCTGCGCGAGCGACTTGGTGAACGCGTGAATCGCTCCCTTGGTGGCTGCGTAGTCGAGAAGCTCCTTGCTCCCTTCCAAACCGGTGATCGAACCGGTGTTGATGATCACGCTTCCGCGCCGCAAGTGCGACAGTGCCGCTTTGGCCATGCGGAAATAGCTGTAGATGTTGGTCCGGAAGGTGCGGTCCCATTGCTCTTCGGTGAGATCGTCGAGCCCTTCCTGATGCTGCTGGAACGCGGCGTTGTTCACCAGGATGTCGAGCGTTCCCAACTCCTCGACGGCGCGCTCGACCGCTTCACGGCAGAACTCCGCATCGGTGAGATCGCCCGCGATGAGAACGGCCCGGCGTCCCTCCGCTTCGATCGCCTGCGCGGTTTCTTCTGCGTCGCTCTTCTCCTCCGGGAGGTGCACGATGGCGACATCCGCTCCCTCGCGCGCGAACAGTACTGCGACCGCGCGACCGATGCCTGAATCTCCTCCCGTCACGAGCGCGCATTTGCCGGTCAGCTTGCCTGCCGCGCGGTAGTGGGGCGCTTCATATCGGGGTCTGGGCTCCAGATCCGATTCGAGTCCCGGCTTCTTCAGATGCTGTTCGGGAAAGGGAGGCTTCGGTTGTTTGAGCGAACCGCGCAGCGCCTTCTCGTCACCCGCCTTGTTGCTGGTGCGCCTGGTGGCGCCATTGCTGCGCTGGGTCCCCTTGTCGTTGAGGCGATTGGCTGTGCCGTCCTTGACGCTCTTAGGTCCCGAAGATGCCGATCCGGGACGACGTTCGCGTGATGCACCGGCGCTCGGCTTGGTGCGCGCGCCCGATCGACTGCTCGCGGCGATTCTCCCGGCCGACTTCTTCTTCACCATGGAGCCGTTTCCTCTGGTTGCGATGAACTTCGACTGTCTCTTCAAGCACAGAGCAACAGGCGTGCCAGCTGCTCGGGTACCGAGAAAGCGCCACCTAACGGATGACGCGCAGCTTCGGACGGGACCCTGCGTGAAAGATCTACTCCGCCGATTGCAAATCTCGGGAAGTGATGAGGTCGAGTACGCGGAACCCGCGCGAACGGTGGCTGTGATGCAGTGGATCCGGCACCGCTATGGCAGGATGCAGTGGATCCGGCGCCGCTATGGCCGTGATAAAGACTCGGTGGTTTCGTCACGGACAGCGCTCATCATGCCGACTCTGCAGTCCGCTCAAAATTGTGGACGCGATCGTGAATTGTGGACTTGGAACGACCGCGCTTCGATTGGTAGATTCTGTCGTCCCCGCGCTACCAGCACCAGAGGAGGCATCCATGACGGTAGCGTCGCTATCGGTCCTGTTCGCGTTTCTACTCGCCCTGCTCGTACCTTCGTCAAGCTCCGCGATCGCCACGATCAAGGTCGCGGGAAATCTCACCCTCCCGTTGCACGTGTGTTCGCCGCCCGGAGACGATCGTCTGTTCATCGTGGAGCAGGGCGGCAAGATCAAGATCCTCGAGCACGGAGTCTTGCTTTCGACTCCCTTCCTCGACATCTCTGCCAAAGTCGACGACAGCCCGTACGGCGGACTGCTCGGGCTCGCGTTCCATCCGAACTATGCGAGCAACGGCTACTTCTACGTCAATTACACCAATACATCGGGGAATACCCGGATCGTACGCTATCGGGTTTCCTCGAATCGGAACGTCGCGAGTCCCCAATCGGAACTGTTCATCCTGTCGATCTCGCAGCCGAGCGATATTCACAACGGAGGCAATCTCGCCTTCGGACCGGGCGATGGCTACCTCTACATCGCCATGGGAGATGGCGGACCGGGGGAAGATCCGGATGGACGAGGCCAGGATCCAGGCACGCTCCTCGGCAAGATCCTTCGGATCGATGTCGATGGCGGAAGCCCCTATGCGATCCCTCCGGATAACCCGTTCGTGGGCGTTTCCGGATACCGCCCCGAAATCTGGGCACGGGGAGTCCGTCAGCCATGGGGACTTTCCTTCGATGCGGTGACGCACGATCTGTGGATCGCCGACGTCGGCGAGACCGAATGGGAGGAAGTCAATTTCCAACCGGCCTCCAGCGCGGGAGGCGAAAACTATGGGTGGAGCGTGATGGAAGGGCCCGACTGCTTCGACGATCCGGACGGATGCAACGAGCAGGGCTTCGTGCTTCCGATCCACGCGTACGGCCACGGGAGCGGTCTCTGCTCCATCAATGGAGGCGTCGTATACCGCGGTGGGCTCATCACCGCGCTTCGCGGCATCTACTTCTTCGCCGACTACTGCACCAGCCGCATCTGGTCGTTCCGGTACGACGACGAATCGGTGACCGAGCTGGTGGAACGAACCCAGGAGCTGGAGCCCGCTGGAGCGCTCGACTTCGATTTCATCTCCGCGATCGGCACCGACGGCGAGGGAGAGATGTACATCGTCGACTGGACGCCGGTACCGGGGGCTGGTGAGATCTACAAGATCGTGCGGAGCGTGTCGGATGTCGAAGGTCCCGCTCCTATCCCGGCGCTGTCAGTCCGGATCGCGGGGCACAATCCTTTCCAGGACGAGCTGAAGTTGCGGATCGACATGGCGGAGCACGGCACGGCGCGCTTCGAGATCCTCGACGTCACCGGAAGACTCCTCCGCACGGAGGAGACCGCCCTGCAAGCAGGCTCGCAGTCGTGGAGCTGGGACGGAAAGGATCGCTCCGGACGGACGGTGCCCGCAGGCAACTATCTCATTCGGATCTCCCAGGCCGAGGCGACGACGGCCCTCCGCGTGCAGAAGCTGGCCTCATAGCGCCGCCGCCGATGCACTGACCCGCCGCATCGGGCGCCGGAGCGCGAAGTTGTTCCGTCAGGACAGGCGCTCGCGGCGCGGCGTTGCCAGGCTCGTCGGCCGGGCGCTTGCGCCGACCCGAGCAGGATCGGTAGCCTCCTCGAATGCCCCGGATCGGATCGCACCTTTCGCGGTTCCGATCCGGCGCGTTCGGCGGCTGACGTCACCGGGATGCTTGGAGAAACGACTGCCTCTTGCCTCGACCCTCGATCCAACTGTTCCCCTATCTCCAGGCGCTCGGACCCTATCTGAGGCGATATCGAGGGTCCTTGATTCTCGGCTACCTCTGGATCGTCGCACACAGCGCGCTCGCCTTGGCGGTGCCGTGGATCCTGAAGCAGGCGATCGATGATCTGACGCAAGGTCGAGGCGACCGCATCGTGATGCGCGCCGGTCTCATCATCGCCGCGAGCGCCGGTTCCGGATTTTTCCTCTACCTCATGCGCTGGGCGATCATCGGGGTCTCGCGCAAGGTCGAATACGATCTGCGCCGCGACTTCTTCAGCCACATGGTCGACCTGTCGGTGCCGTTCTATCTGCGCTCGCGAACCGGTGACTTGATGGCGCGGGCGACCAACGACCTGGGTGCGGTGCGCGACGTGCTCGGTCCGGGCTTGATGTACGGGCTCAATACCTCCACGACCGTGCTCCTTTCGATCGTGCTCATGGTGCAGCTCGATCTCGTGCTGGCGTTCGCCGCGCTCCTTCCTGTGCCGCTGTTGGCGTATTTCGTGAGCCGGTTCGCGCACGAGACGCATCGCCGCTCGACGCTGGTGCAGGACCAGTACGGCGAGCTCTCCAACGTCGCGCAGGAAAATCTCGCCGGAATCCGCGTAGTGCAGGGCTACGTCCAGGAGGAAGCCGAGAGCGGGCACTTCGAGGTCATGAGCCGCGACTATTTCGAGCGGAACATGTCGCTCGTCAAGCTCCGCTCCGCCTTCACCAGCACAGTCGCGCTCCTGACCGGCATGGGCACTCTGATCTTGCTCTGGCTCGGCGGGGCTCGCGTGATCCAGGGACATCTCTCCATCGGATCGCTCGTCGCGTTCATGAGCTATCTCTCGCTGCTGACCTGGCCGTTCATCTCGATCGGATGGGTCATCAGCTCGGTGCAGCGCGGCGAAGCGGCGATGAAACGCATGCTGGAAGTGTGGCGGCAGAAGCCGGAGATCGTGGGCGGATCGCGTCCGGCGCCTTCCGTCCCGACCCGCCTCGTGTTCGAGCGCGTCTCGTTCGCCTATCCGAGCGAGTCGGAGCTGTTCGGCGGCGCGGATGGATCTTCGCAAACCCGCGCGGCTTCGAGCTCGCCTGACTCGTCCGGCGATGGGAGCGGCTCCCCCATCGGGTCTCCGGGATCGGCGGGGCCGGCGGTGATGCGCGACATCGGATTGGAGATCGAGGGAGGCACCACCGTCGCGATCGTGGGGCGCACAGCCTCCGGCAAGTCCACGCTGGTGCAGCTTCTTCCTCGTCTCTATGACATCACCGCGGGGCGCATCACTCTCGACGGCGTCGATCTGCGCGACTACGACCTGGCCACGCTCCGATCGCGCATCGCGATGGTGCCGCAGGACAGCTTTCTCTTCTCGGATACGTTGGCGAACAATCTGCGCTTCGGTCGCGACGATGCGACTCCCGAGGAGATCGACGCGGTCCTCGAACTGGTGGCGATCAAGGATGAGGTCGACTCCTTCCCGCGAGGCATCGAGACGCGTGTCGGAGAACGCGGCATCACGCTCTCGGGAGGGCAGCGGCAGCGGATGGCGCTGGCGCGAGCGCTTCTCAAGAATCCGCCCATTCTCATCCTCGATGATGCCCTTTCCGCCGTCGACAAGAGCACCGAGGAGCGGCTCCTGCGCACGATCCGCCGTGTCCGGGAAGGCCGCACGCTGATCCTGATCGCGCATCGAATCTCGACAGTGCGGCAGGCGGACCAGATCGTCGTCCTCCACGAGGGAGGGATCGCGGAACGCGGCACCCACGAGGAACTGATTGCCGCCGACGGAATCTACGCCGACATGGCGCGCCGGCAGGCTCTCGAAGAAGCTCTCTCGAGCGATGAGCCCGCGCTCGCGCCGCTGGTCGATGCATCTCGCGGAAACGCGGACAACCACGGCTCCGGAGGTTCTTCCCGATGAAGCGGAAGAATCGAAACGAGGAGGCCGAACGCGTCGACGCTCACGGCGGCCATGAAGAGGAGACGCTGGATCAGGTCAAGTTGGACCGGCGCCTCTTCCGGCGGATGTCGACTCTGGTGCGTCCCTACACGAAGCGCGTGGTGCTCGCGATCGTGCTCCTGCTCGTCTCCTCCGTCATCGACCTGGTCTTTCCCCTGCTCGTCAAGAAGGGGATCGACGAGTCGATTCGGCCGGGGAATTTGGATCATCTCTTCTTCCTGTCGATCGTCTATCTCAGTCTGCTTCTGGGGAACTTCGGGATCCGGTACGCACACCTCTATCTCACGCAGTGGATCGGCCAGCAGGTGATGCACGATCTCCGGGTGAAGATCTTCCGGCATGTCCAGACTCTGCAGATCGCGTACTTCGACCGGAACCCGGTCGGACGCACCATGACGAGACTTACTTCGGACGTCGAAGCGCTGAACCAGCTGTTCACCTCCGGGATCGTGTCCGCCTTCGGCGACGTCATCACGCTGCTCGGAATCGCTGCAGCGCTCTTCTATCTCAATGCCAAGCTCGCGGTGGTGACGCTCGTGGTCGTGCCGCTGCTCTTCATGGCCAGCATCGTGTTCCGGAGCAAGGTGCGGCGGACCTATGCCGTAGTGCGGATCAAGCTGGCCGCGATCCATGCATTTCTGCAGGAGAGCATCGCCGGAATCGCGCTCATCCATCTCTTCGACCGGCAGGATGCGCAGCGGGAGAAGTTCGACCGCCTCAACGTCGACCACCGTGACGCGCTCATCCGGACCGTCTTCTACTACTCCGTCTTCTTTCCCACCGTCGAGCTGTTGGAAGCGCTCGCCGTCGGACTCATCCTCTGGTTCGGCGGCGGCCAGGTGGTGCAGAACGTCATCACCCTCGGCGCGCTCGTGGCGTTCCTCCAATACAGCGAGCGCTTCTTCCGCCCGATCCGCGATCTCTCCGAGCGATACAACGTCCTTCAGGG
>CAMPIC010000114.1 GCA_946886185.1 uncultured bacterium | reverse complement strand
AGTGGGAGCCGAACGGATTGACGTTCATCACGATCCGAATCCGCTCGAGAGGACTGAGGAGCAGGATGCCGGGCGCCGGGCGCGCACTCATCGCACCGCCTCTTGCGGATTTCGGAGTCGCGCCAGCGCCTTCGCGACCGCCTCGCTGATGAAGCCGGCCGGATCCGATGGGAGCGCTTCCAGGAGCGGAGCCAACGACTGCATTCCGATCTCCCCCACGTGCGCGGCCACCAGGCACCGGACGCCCACGTCTTCGACGCGGAGCAGATCGGCAAGGAGCTGCGCGTATCCCGCCGAAGGAGGAGGCGCGTAATGCCCTGCCTGCGAGAGCCGCGCCTGGGGCGGCAAATCCTCGACCAGAGCGAGGAGCGGATCGCGCACCGGCGCAACCAGCAGGTTTTCCAGGAGCTCGCGACTGCTCGCGCGCATCTCGCGCCGGCTGCTGTCGAGCCCGCGCGCGATCTCGCGGAGATCTTCGTTCGGATGGAGAAGTCCGAGGACGCGCGTGATCCCCTCGCGCACGACCGCGCCGCGATGGCTCACCCAACCGCGCAGCAGCTCCTGCGTATCGCCGGTGCGCGCACTGTCTTCGCGGCTTCCTTCCTCGAGCCCGCTCCTCCAAGCGAGCGTCTGGAACGCGGCGCGCAGCTCTCGCTCGAGATACTTCTCGAGCCGAGCGCGGTCGAGCGCCAGAGACGGATCGTCCGCGCACAACCGGCCGAGAGCGCGCAGAATTTTGTGGAGTACGATCCAATCGGTTTCTTCGAGGAGCCGCCCCTGCAGGATGTCCACTGCCTGCTGTGTGCGAAAGCGGAGGATGGTGCGCGGGAGGTGCCGCCGGATGTGCAGGTCGAACCAGGGATTGACCAGGTACTGCTCGAGCTCGAGGAGCGCCTCGGGCCCAGTGGCGACCAGCGCTTCTCGCGCCGGCTCGCGGAGATCGCGATAGCCGAGCATCGCGACGAGCGCCGGGATGCACTTGGTGCTCCGGATCTCCCGCATCGCCAGCGCCGCCTCCCGCTTGACCTCGATCGACCCCTGCTCGCACAGCGCGATGAGCGCGTCAGCGTAGGCCGCGCCGGGGCTGTATCGGATCGCGCGCGCGACCCCGATGCGCGTCTCCTCGTTCGAATCGCGGGTCAGGTCGATGAGCTCTCCGAATGCCTCCGGCCCGCCGAAGAGGGAGATGATTCCGATGCGCGCGGTCGCGCTCACGATCGGCGAGGGATCCTCCATCATCCGCGCATAGAGCCCGGGATCGGGAGAAAGCCAGGCGCGCGCGCGGAGCGCGGCGGCGCGCGCTTCCGGATCCTCATGGGTCACGAGCCGGTCCAGGATCGGCAGGATGTCCTCCCTCCCGGCGCGCGTGAAGAGAGCCAGAGCCCGCCGCACCACGCTCGAAGAGGGGTGGAACAGGATGAGGCCGGGCAGGACGTCGACTCTCCCTTGCTCCGCGAGGATGTCGATCGCCGCCAACACCTCTCCGTCATCCTTACTGTTGAGAGCGCGGAGCAGCGCGGTGAGCGAGGAGACGTCGAGCTCGGGGTAGGCCACGCGGCTTTCGATGCTGTCCTGGGAAAGTGTCTGGCGAAAGAGCTGCAGGTAATGCGGCGTGATCGAGCCGGCGGTGTAGATCCAGATCGCGACCAGCACCAGGATGAGGATGGCGAGGAGCAGAGGTGGAATTCCGGCCATCCCGAATCCAAGGATGAAGAACGAGGCGAGCGCCTGCGCTCCCCGCTGTCCCACCACATCGATCCACCCTTTGACCAGGCTCCGCAGATCGGACACGAGGTGGACGTAGAGCATCTCGTACGTGGTTCGATGGAGAGAGTGGCGGAGCGCGCCGTCCACCCCCTTGAGCGCGGTCGCGGCGACCAGCCCGCCTCCCGCGAGGATGCCCACCGCGGCGGCTCCCACCAGCGCCGGCGCGATTGCGAGCAGCTGATGGATCCGGAGCACGCGCGAAAGGACGGGGAGATAGCGAATCAGCAGGATCTGCACCAGGAGCGAGACGAGATTGAAGACGAGATAGGCGGAGGCGAAAGCAGCTCCCAGACGGTGCGCCGGCACGGTCGCGGCCATCGTCGACTTGAAGAGATAGTCGACGAGCGTGAACACGATCGTGGAAACGAAGACGATGATCCCGACCCGACGCAGATAGGGCCCCTCGAGAATCGCGCGCACCGGATCCAAGAGGCTGCGGCGCTCCGCGAGCACGGGATCGTCCACCGAACGGCGCGGGAGCAGCCGGGCGACGAGGACCGCGCCGAGCGCGATCGCCAGCGCCGATGCGAGCCGGAGCGTGCGCGCGGGATACATCTCGACGATCGCGCGCGCCGCCGCCGAACCGAGGATCGAGCCGAGCACGCTCCCCGCTCCGATCAGCCCGTAGAGCCGTTTCGCCTGGCGGATCGAGAAGTATTCGCCGAGGAGTGTCCAGAAGCGGAGCACGATGAGCGTGGCGAAGAGCCCCGACCAGATGTAGAGCGCGTAGAGCGCGAATCCCGGAGGATCGTCGCCGATCGACCAGAAACCGACCGTGACGAGCGACGAGACCGACAGCGCGCGGATCATGGAAGTGCGGCGGATCGCGACACGTCCCCGGGTCTGTTGCACCGCGAAGACGGCGAGCGCGATCACCGCGATGCCGAGGTAGGTCCACGGAAGGCGCGCGGCCGGGATCTGCGCCAGAAAGAGCGCGTCTCGCGCGGTTTCGAGAAGGGTGTGCCCGGCCAGGATCGACACCAAGGCGAGGAAAGCACCCAGCACCGTCCGGTGCTCTCCGGGCCTTATGTCGGCGAGTCTGTTCACCGCTCCGGAGTATACTCGCGGTTCGTGGGTATCTGAGGAACAGGGACCGGCGGCCTCGCGCCTTCCCAGCGCGCCCGGGTGGTCTCCCCGGGACTCGCGCACCGAGCTCAACCTGGAACGAGAGGAGTGTCCAATTCCGATGGAGAACGCGATCCGTATCACCGCTTCCCCGTCCCCGGTCGACCCGAAGAAGTGCACCTTCACCGTGGATCGCCCCGTCCTGCCGAACCGATCCTTCTACTTCGGCAGCCCCCTTCTGGCCTCGGGTTCGCCGCTCCCGAAGGCGATTTTCGCGGTGGACGGAGTCGAGTCGATCCTGATCTCCCATGACCAGATCCACGTGGAGAAATCGAGCGACGAGCCCTGGCAGACTTTCGCGAAGCAGATCGGCACGGCCGTTCGCGAAGTGCTCCAGGCGGACGGCCCGACCGTGAGCGATGAGGTGTTCGAATCGCTGGCTCCACCCGAGGAGATCCGCCACCTGGTCGAGCAGGTGCTCGACACCCAGGTCAATCCGATGGTGGCGAGCCACGGAGGGCACATCTCTCTTCTCGACGTGAAGGAAAACGTCGTCTACATCGAGATGGGAGGCGGATGCCAGGGATGTGGCATGGCATCTGCGACTCTCAAGCAAGGTGTCGAGCGGCTGATCCGCGAGTTCGTTCCGGAGGTGGGCGATATCCTGGACGTGACCGATCACGCGGCCGGACGCAATCCCTACTACCAGGAGCACTGAGCCGGCGCCATCGCGGGAATCCCATACCGGGAACCTCCTTGTGGGCGCTCCGAAGCCTTTGCTACCCTCGGCCGCTCCAGACTCGAATCTCCGTCGAGCGGGGATCAGGACCGGCGAACGAGGACGAAGCGCGCCGGTTTCGCAGTGATGGGCATGTCGATGAGGGAGTGGAGACGATCATGACGTTCGTTGTCACGGACATCTGTTTGTAGTGCCGGTTCACCGATTGTGTGACTGTGTGTCCCGTGGACTGCTTCCACGCCGACGACGAGATGCTCTACATCGACCCGGACGAATGCATCGACTGCGGTGCGTGTGAACCGGTGTGCCCGGTGGAGGCGATCTTCGAAGAAGGCGATCTGCCCGAGGAAAAGAAGGAGTGGATCCAGATCAACGCCGCCAAGGCTCCCGGACTGCCGGTGATCGCCGAGAAGCAGGAACCCCTTCCGACCGCCGAGGACAAGAAAAGAGAGCTCGGCTTCTGACCTATTCCAGGTCGAACAGTCCGGCGAAGAGATCGAGGAACGGGCCGGTGTGGTCGGAGGCGGGCGGGAACTGCGACATTTCGGCCAGTCCCCCCGCGTAATAGGCGCGCTTCTGTTCCTCGGTCAGCTGCGCGGCGGGCAGTCCCCCTTCGGCGATGTAGCTCGCGATCTCCTCGAGCTCATTTGCGTCCAGCCAGCTTCCGTGCAGCCCGCACCAGTCGATGATGATTCCCGACCGACCGCCGTAATTCTTCCGGTTCATGATGTCCCCACACACCGGGCAGCGCCGGTATACCACCCGGAACGCGGCCGGCTCCCGGCGCCGCGTCTTGCGTTCTCCCAGCCCGTCCGAAGGAGTCGTTCGCCGGCCCGCGAGCGCCTTTTCGATGACCGCGTCGAAGTCGCTCGACGGTAGCCACAGTCCATGGCAGGCGCGGCATTCATGGCATACCAGCGCGCCGACCGAGCGCGCGGACAGCTCGGTCTGATCGTGCGGGCAGCGGATGGAGGGGACGGTTCCCGGGGCCGGCTGCGGCTGGAAGCGGATCCCGCAGCGGGTGCAATATCGCGCTGCCTCGGGACTCCGCGCGAAGCACTCCGGGCAGATCAATCCGAGGAGGCGTCTGTCGCGGACGATCGGGCTCCGGCAGTACGAGCAGTTCGGCGAGTCGCTCTCCACCGCCGCCCCGCACGAAGCGCACCGTCGCACGGGCGCGTCCACCGCCGCGGGTGGCCGGTTCGGGATCGACTCTCCGCACGCGCAAGGAACTTCCGCGGAGACCGAGGCGGTCACATCGTATTGCGTCCGGCAGGTCTTGCACGCGATCAAGCGCATTTCGCGCCTCCTCCGAGGACTCTCACCAACGCTCGCGCGCCACATTCAATGGTGGCCGTATATCTCTATAGCCAAATGACTTGCGAAGTAGCTGCCGGCGGATCTCATCCGCGATGGAAACGGAGATTCGCCACCGGTGTTGAGACCTGTGCTACGGATCGGCCTCCCCCGGGGGGCGCTTTAGCCATCCAGCTCGAATCGGAGGGACCTTTACCCGATAGGCCCGTAACCGCCTACAATCGCTCGGGGCGATGGAAGAATCGAGAAGGGAGACTGCCGGAATGTATCGAACCTCGAAAACAGTGCTCGTGACGTGCTTGGCGTTGGCGCTCGCAGGGTGCTCTTCGGCCACCAACAAGCAGAAAGGGGCGGTCATCGGCGGAACGACGGGGGCCGTGGTGGGCGGCGTCGTGGGAAAGCAGGCCGGGAATACCGCGGCTGGAGCGATCATCGGTGCGGTGGTCGGCGGCACCGCCGGAGTGATCATCGGCGGCTACATGGACAAGCAGGCCGAGGAGCTCGCCGAGCTCGAAGGGGCGGAGGTGGAGCGCGTCGGAGAAGGGATCATGATCACCTTCGACTCCGGCATCCTCTTCGACTTCGACAAGAGCGATCTCACCACCGAGGCGAGGCTCAATCTCAGGAAAATGGCGCAGACTCTGAACGAGTACGAGGACACCAACATCCTGATCGAGGGTCACACCGATTCCGATGGATCGGACGAATACAACCAGGGGCTGTCCGAACGGCGCGCTTCCTCGGTCAAGACGTATCTGACGGCGCAGTCGGTCGACTCCGGTCGCATGACGACGGTGGGCTACGGCGAGAAGCAGCCGATCGCGGATAACTCCAGCTCGTCAGGCAAGGCGCAGAACCGGCGCGTCGAGGTCGCGATCTTCGCGAACGAAGAGCTGAAGCAGCGCGCCATCGAGGAAGCGGCCCAAAAGGGATGAGCCGCATCGCATCGTCGCGGACACATGAGGTCGTGATTCCCGGGAGGTAACGCCACCGAATGCCAAACTCGCGGATCCTGGGGATCGGTCACTACGTTCCCCCGAGAGTCCTGACGAATCACGACCTCGAAGCGCTCATGGACACCAGCGACGAGTGGATCCGCCAGCGCACCGGCATCGAAGAACGCCGCATCGTGGAACCCGGGGTGCCCACCTCGGAGCTCGCGCTGCACGCGTCCCGCCGGGCGCTCGAGGATGCGGGCTTGAGCGCGGGCGACCTCGATCTGATCGTGGTCGCCACCCTCAGCCCCGATTTCTACTTCCCGGGAGTCGGCGTCCTCCTGCAGGACAAGTTGGGCGCGGGCGAGATTCCCGCACTGGACATCCGGCAGCAGTGCTCCGGATTCGTCTATGGGCTGTCGATCGCCGATCAGTTCATTCGCACCGGGACCTACCAGCGCGTCCTTCTCGTCGGCGCGGAAGTCCAGAGCGCGGGCCTCGACTACAGCACCCGGGGACGGGATCTCGCCGTCATCTTCGGCGATGGAGCCGCCGCCGTGGTGCTCGGTCCCTCGGAGGAGGAGGGAGTGATCTCGGTCCACCTCCACTCGCAGGGGAAATACCACGACATGCTCTGGTTGGAGAAGCCGGGTTCGGAGAGCTCTCCCACCATCACCCCGGAAGACCTCGAGGAAGGGCGGCATTTCCCGCGGATGGAAGGCCAGACGGTCTTCAAGCACGCGACCAAGCGGTTCGCGGAGTCGATCCAGGAAGTGTTGGCTCACAACCGCATCACCGCGGAAGATGTGGATCTTTTCTTCTTCCATCAAGCCAACCTGCGGATCATCGATGCCATCAGCAAGATGGTGGGGATTCCGCCGGAGAAGACGTTCAACAATCTCCAGCGCTACGGCAACACCACCGCGGCGTCGATTCCGCTGTGCATGAGCGAGGCGTACCAGCAGGGAGTCCTGAAGCGAGGTCAGCTGGTCTGCCCGGTGGCGTTCGGCTCCGGCTTCACCTGGGGTTCGGCGCTCATCCGCTGGTGACCGCTCGGCCCGCGTCGTCGGGTCGTGCCTGGCATGAGTGGTGCTGCACGTGTCGGGGCTGCGCTGCGGGGTGCTCGGCGCGCCAGGATCAGAGCGACCGTGCCCCGACAGCGTCCGAGGAGCGACGATGAGATCGACCACGCCTCCACCACCGCTCGGCCACCCATCGTTGGTGCTCGACGAGCGTTCGCTGCTCGGCAAGCAGTTGTCACCATGCAGACTGTTCCAAGCCACCCTTCTGCTCCTGAGTCTGCTCACGATCGCGCCCCGCGTCGCGGCCGAGGTGTACGTGGTCGACCCGAGCGGCGGCGGCGATTTCACGCGGATCCAGGACGCGATCGAATCGTCTCACCATGGCGACACGATCGAGGTCCTGCCGGGCGTGTACCGAGAATCGCTCTTCTACGGTGGCCGCCGCATTCTGGTGCGTGGTGTGGAGGGCCCAGGAACGACGATCCTCGAGGGAGAGGGGGCGCACAATCTCGCCACCTTCCTCTTCGGAGAGCCGCGCGAGTCGGTGCTCGAAGGATTCACGCTGCGCAACGGCCGCGGTAGGCCGATCACGGCCCCGGCCCCGGGCGCTCCGGTCGGTGATCGCGAGCCGCACTCCCCCGCATCGATTCCCTTTCGGCCGATCGATCTGACCACCCACCCGCTCGGAGCCGCCGATTCTCGAGTCGCGCTCCTGGAGGAGAGCCAGAGGATGGGCGGCACGTTCGGGGGAGCGATCGTCTGCATGAGCGCGAGCCCGACCCTGCGGAATCTCGTCTTCGAGGACAACCTGGCCAATGTGGGAGGTGCGCTCGCCGCGCTCTATGCCGCGCCGCTCGTCGTCGACTGCCAATTCCGAGGCAATGTGTCGGGCGCCGGGGGCGCGCTCGCGGGGAGCTTCGACGGTTTGGATGTCCGAGGCTGCGCCTTC
>CAMPIC010000113.1 GCA_946886185.1 uncultured bacterium | reverse complement strand
ACCGGCAGGCGACGCGGGCTGATCCGCCGATGTCGGACGGGGCTGCTCGGAAGATCCGGCGGATTCGGGCTCGACGATCATCGGGCGCTCTCCTTCTCTTCGAGAATCGTGGAATCAAGTTTCGGGCGGGGATCGTCGCACGCTTCCATTTCTTTCAGTCGCGCGTATTTCAAGAACACGTAGCACCCTGCGAGGCACGCGGCGACGAGGCCGCGCCAGCCGTCGAGAATCCCGAGTCGCAGTAGATACATCTTGGCCGATCGCGCCGGCGGTCGAAAGAGCAGGTCGACGAGATGGGTCCGACGGCCGCGCGACCACGCTTCCTCGGCGCCGAGTCGACTGAGCAGATCGATCTTCTGCCAGTGATGTCCGAGATCGCGGTAGCTGTAATGCTCGAGGATGCCGGCGAGCCGCGCCGTCTCTCCTTCGAGCACCACCTGTTCGTGGACGCGCGCTCCGGAGAATCGGGCCTGCTCGCGCCGGCAGAGGCGCAGCACCCAATCCTGGCCCCATCCTCCGTGACGCATCCAGCGGCCCAGGTAGTGGACGCGGCGGCAGACCCAGTAGCCCGCCTTCGGCGTCTTCGAACGCACCGCTCGTTGGATCGAATCGGCCAGTTCGGGCGTGACCACTTCGTCCGCGTCGATCCACAGCACCCAGTCGCCGCGGCAGCGGGAGACCGCGAGCGTCCTCTGGTCGGAAAATCCGCGCCACGGCTCCACCCAAATGCGCTGGGTGAAGCGTCGCGCGCGCGCGACCGTGTCGTCCTCGCTCTCGGCATCGAGCAGCACGATCTCGTCGCAGAACGAGAGAGACGCGAGGCAGCGCTCGATGTTGTGCGCTTCGTTGCGCGTGAGCACGAACGCAGAGAGCAGCATTCCCTGCGCGGACCGTTCTGGCGACGCGGAGTTCGAGAGGTCCTGGCCTTGCACGCCCGATCCCATGGGAGCGAGCCTATCATGAGGCACGGCGCCGCTCGTCTCAGGCGCCGCGGGAGCCATCCTCTCGCGAGACGCTGCCGCTGCTCGTCTCAGGCGCTGGGGCCGCTCATTCATGTTCGGCCGTGCGCTCGCCGGCGCAATCCGTTCACTCGCGCCGGTCGGGAGAGCGCGTCGCCGTAGGCGCGCTGTCCGGCGAGCCGGCTTCTCCGGGCCCCGGTACCAACTCCCCCAGCCAGCGGGTCCGCTCGTCCAGAAGCTGCAGGATGCGCGGGATCTGCTGCTGCGCGGCGACGTATCCCGCTTCGATCAGCTCGCGCCCATTGACGAGCTCGAACGGAGAGAACGGCGCGACCGCGGGACGCACCAGGACATCCGCTTCCGCCTGCGAGACGATCGCATTCGCGCGCTGGATGATGTTGACGATCGAAGCCACCACGTGTCCGAGATGACGCGGGCGGCTCTGATACTCCTCGGGCAGGAGGTGCGATCCGACGCGCACGAGGGGCCGGCATGGGCGCAGCGCGGAGAGCGGCAGGTACTCGACCACGCTCCCGTCGGTGTAGAGCTCGCCACCCACTTCCACCGGCCGATAGATGTGCGGCATCGCCGAGCTTGCCAGCACTGCTTCGATCGCGCTTCCCGAACGAAACTCGTGACGCGCGCGCCGCACCAGATTGGTGGCGACGATCGCGGTGGGAGGATAGAGATCTTCCAGACGGACATCGTCGATGAGCGTTCGCAGGAGCGACTCGAGCGGCCGGATCGAGATGATGCCCATCCGGCTGAGCGTGATCTTCCCCAGGTCGCGACGCCGCAAGCCGACCGCGACGCGCTCCAGATCCGCGATGGAGATCCCGGACGCATAGAGCACCGCGATGACCGCGCCGCCGCTCGTGCCCGCGAGCGCGTCGATGGGGACGCCGGCTTCACGGAATGCCTTCAGGACTCCGATGTGCGCCACGCTGCGCGCCGCGCCTCCGCTCAAGGCGAGACCGACCCGGCAGGGCGGGCGGCTCGACTCGCCGCGCGGCAATTGCGGCGGAGCATCGCCAGGATGGTTAGGGTCCATGGGTGCGCACTCTACGCCACTGCGTCCCACCTCGCATCATCCTCCGAGCTGTTCACGAACTCTCGATCGGCGGCATGGCTTCCGATCCGGCGCACCGGTTCGTTTGACACCTGCCGAATTCCGTCCGTATAGTTCCACCTTCGATCCGGGCGCCCCCGGTCGGGAGGGACATCGAAGAGGTTGGACATTTCACGGTTGGCGGGCTGGAGCCCGACTG
The DNA here is from genome assembly GCA_946886185.1 of uncultured bacterium. The sequence continues at coordinate 5,581 of CAMPIC010000113.1, read as the reverse complement.
TGTCCCGGGTCGTGCTCTGCGTCATTTTGGCTGGCATCGTCGGGGCTTCCGCCCTCGCCGACTCCCCGACCGGAAGGTCCGTCGTTCCTCCGGCGCTCCTGCGGGTCGCATTTCCCGACAGCGCCGCGGATGGATCGCCGCCTCCGCTCCGCAACGGCGACACTCTGCGCGTCGATACCTTCTGGAGTCAGTCGGAGCTCACCGTGACGGCGCGGGTCAGCGGGCTGGTAACCTCGATGACGGCGCCCGTCCCGCTCGCGGATCTGGGAGGCGGCCAGTATCGGCTCACCTTCGCGCTGCCCGACTCCAACTCGAGGCCGGATGCCTCCGGGATCCCGATCGAGCTGACCGCGGCCAACGCGGAGATGGATACGGTGACCGACACCTCGGTGCGGGTCTGCCTGAGCAACCATCCCCCGGAGCTCCTCTCCGCCGCCATCGTGCCGAGCCAGCGCGTCTTCCGCGGGGGCGATCTGGTGCGGATCGAGAGCCGATGGACAAGCGAGGATGGGCTCCCCATCCAGGTGTTCGCGGATGTGAGCGCGATCGAGCCCGCCATCGACTCGCTGATCGCGGGGCAATCGGACGGCGCGGTGCACGTCCTGCAGTATCGGATCCCTCCGTTCGCGGAAGATCGCGCGCCGGACGGAACCGGGCTGCCGATCCTCCTGGTCGCGCGCGATGACGGCTGCGGGGAAACGACCGAGAGCGCGATCACGATCGATCTCGATCAGAACGCCGCGACCCCGCCGGTGCTGCTCGAATTCGCGCGCCTCGACACTCTCGACGACGGGAGCGGACGTCCTCTCGAGAACGGAGACACCTTCCGGATCTGGACGCGATGGAATCGGGACGGCCTCGCGATCTCGGCGGATGTGTTCGAGCTCGCTCCCGAGGACACGGTCGCCCCGCACGTGGAACGCGTGGGAGTCGGCGAGTACACCGTCACCTACCGCGTCCCTCCGGACAATCCGCGTCCCGACGGCTCGAACATCCGGATCTGCCTGATCGCGCAAGATCAGGACGGCGAGATCGCGACCGACTGTTCGATCCGCGTCTGCCTGAGCAACCACGATCCGGTTCACATCAAGAGCTATCTGCGAGACGCGCGGCACGCCTTCCGCGGCGGAGATACGCTGCACATCGTGACGCTCTGGGAAAGTCCCAGCGGGTTGCGTTTGCGGGTCGGCGCCGACGCCGCCCGCCTCCAACCGTCACTCGGCGACTCCCTGCTTCCCGCGCGGGAAGAGAACGACAGTCTGCTCATCATCTATCGCATTCCGACCGCGGAGGAAGATCGAGGCGAGGACGGCATGGGGATCGTGATCCCGATCATCGCGCGCGAGATCGGCGGCTGCGGCTTCGGCGAGTATCGCGCCGTGCGCATGACGCTCGACACCACTCCCCCCGACACCGCCGCGCCGGTCGTGGATCCGTTGCCGGCCGAGACGATGGAGGATTCGGTCCTGGTCTCCGGACAGACGACTCCGGAGGCGCATCAAATCGCTCTGACGCGCGAAGGAGTGTTCCAGCGCTACGTGGGACTGGACGAAACGGGGCGGTTCGCGGGAATGCTCGCGCTCCTGCCGGATCGTCCCAATCAGATTCGCGTATGGGCCGAGGATTCGCTGCGCAATCGCACGCAATCTTCGGAGCCCCAGATCGTGATCCAGGTGAAGAGCCGGCGCATCTTCTTCGAGGAGCCGTTCGTGAGCGGATCGGATCTGCAGATTCAGGATCCGTCCGGTGTGCACGATCTGCGCCTGCGGATTTTCGATCTGGAGGGGACGCTCCTCCGCGAGTGGAGCTACGCCGGAGCCAGTTTCCTGCGGGAGGTTCCCTGGGACGCGCGCGATCAAGACGGCAACCGCCTCTCATCGGGCTACTATCTCGTGCGCGCGGAATGGCGCAACGGGCAAGGAGCCGCTCGCGAATCCACCGAAGGCTTGATCCTGAGGAATTAGACGGATGTCCACGTTCGAAAGATTCCTCGCGCCCTCCGGCCTGGCGATCGCCCTCTGCGCATTGGCGGCGACCGGAGCGCTGGGATCTCCGTTCGCCACGCTCGACTCCTCCGCGCGCGGAACCGCTCTCTCCGGCGTGATGGCGGCGCTCGCGGAGGATGCAGACGCCAATCTGTGGAATCCGGCGGGCCTGCTCGGTCTTTCGGAGCGCGAGATCACGGCCGCGCATGCCGACCTCTTCGGACTCGATCTCGTCGATCACACCACGGTCCAGTTCGGCTGGCCGATCGCGGAGAAGAAGATCACGATGGAGGATGGGAAGATCTCATCCTCCAAGCTGCCTCCTCCGGCGGTGCGCTCCTTCGGGGCGTACTTCTCCAGCCTGGGAGCCGAATCGCTGACTTCGACCTACCGCGAGTCGTTTCTCGGATTCAGCTACGCTTGGCGGATGTTCTCCGAGGCGCAGGCGGGCGCTTCGCTGCGGATCCTCCGGGCCACGTCGGGACTCGACGGAGTCGAAGCTTCCGGATACTCCGCCACGGTCGGAGTCCAACGCGCCTTCGGCTCCTTCCGGCTCGGCGCGGTGGCGCACGATCTGGTCTCGAGCATCGATTGGGACGAGGGGACCGACGATTCACTGCCCCAGCGCTGGAACCTGGGCGTCGCGTGGAAGCCTTCGGCGAGTTGGAGAGCGGCAGTCGAGGGTTCCTGGAAATCCGGCGCGAGTTCCGGGGCACTCCTGGGCGGCGCGGCGGAGTGGGACGTGGTCTCGATGCTGTCTCTGCGCGGGGGAGTTCGCACGCGCACCGACTCGCAGGATCGGGAGATCGAGTACAGCGCCGGCGCGGGCGTGCGATGGAGCGGCCTTCGCTTCGATTACGCCTTCGTCGAGAACGGATACGAGCTGGGAACCACACACCGTTGGAGCGCGAGCCTCGGATTGTGATGCACGATTGGGAAGCGATCGAGAGCGACTCGACCACAGCGGCGATGAAGCTCCGAGGAAGGATGGTGCCCATGGACAGCGCATTGCGCACTCCCGTGCCCAAGATTTACGGAGTGGAGAATTGGGGCCAGGGCTACTTCGACGTCAACCCGGAGGGACACCTCACGGTCCGGCCTTTGCGCGACGATCGGCACGTCGACATCTACAAAGAGGTGCGCGCCCTCGTCGATCAGCGCCATCTCCCGCCGCTGCTGGTGCGCTTTCCGCAGATCCTCGATTCGCAGGTGCGTGCCCTGCAGCGCGCGTTCGCGAACTCGATCCGGGAGTTCGACTATCCGCGCTCCTACCAGGGCGTCTTTCCGATGAAGGTGAATCCGCAGCGCGTGGTGGTGGAACGGCTGCTGGAAGCGGGGGCGGAGTCGAAGCTCGGACTCGAGGTCGGGAGCAAACCGGAGCTCTATCTCGGCCTGGCTCTCGAGCAGGCACCCGGCTCCCTCCTCATCTGCAACGGGTTCAAGGACGAAGAGTTCATGGAGATGGCCTTCTGGGGGCACCGGCTCGGCAAGAAGGTCGTGATCGTGATCGAGCAGCTCCGGGAAGTGCACAGCTACATCCGGGTGGCGGAGCGGACCGGGCAGCAGCCGATGCTGGGCCTGCGCGGGAAGCTCTACACCCGGGGAAGCGGCAAGTGGGAAGAGTCGGGAGGCGAGACTTCGAAGTTCGGCCTCGCCACCATCGAGATGCTGGAGTGCGTCCGCGTGCTCCGCGAGCACGGCATGGAGCAGTCGCTCGCCATGCTGCACTTCCATATCGGGTCGCAGATCACCGACATCCGCAAGATCAAGGCGGCGGTGCGGGAAGCTTCCCGCGTGTACGCGCGTTTCCGCCACATGGGGATCGCGGTGCAGTACCTCAACGTCGGCGGTGGGCTCGGCATCGACTATGACGGCAGCGGCACCTCTTCCGATTCCAGCGTGAACTACACCTTGCAGGAGTTCGCGAACGACGTCGTCTACACGGCGGCCGACATTTGCCGGAACGAGAACGTGGAGCCGCCCACGCTGGTCTCCGAGAGCGGCCGCGCGCTCACCGTCTTCCACTCGGTGCTGGTGGTCTCCGCGGAAAACCGCTTCAACCCGAACATGAAGGCGCGCGAAGAGCTCAAGCTGGAGAAGATGTCCCCGGCGCTCGTGGAAATGACCGACATCCTGGCCGAGATCAGCGTGAAGAACTTCCGCGAGTACTATCACGACGCGCTGCAGCGGCGGGACGAGATCTTCTCTCTCTTCGACCTGGGGTACATCACGCTCGATGAGCGCGCTCTGGCCGAGCTCCTCTTCCAGGACGTCTGCGAGAAGGCGCTGCGCTACGCCAAGCAGACCAACCATCGCTCCGACGACTTCGATCTGCTCGCGAAGGCGCTCCGGAAGAAGTACATCAGCAACTTCTCGGTGTTTCAGTCGGTGCCCGACTCGTGGACGATCGAGCATCTGTTTCCGGTGCTGCCGATCCATCGTCTGAACGAGATCCCGACCGAGTACGGGATCCTCGCCGACATGTCATGCGACTCCGACGGACAGATCGACTCGTTCGTGGACGTCAAGGACATCAAGGAGACGCTCGAGCTCCACACCATCCGCCCCGGAGAGCCGTACTATCTGGGGATCTGCCTGGTGGGCGCCTATCAGGAGGTGATGGGCTCGTTCCACAACCTGTTCGGACGGGTCAACGAGGTGAACCTGGTGGTGACCGACGAGGGCGAGGTCGAGGTCGAGAACCTGGCGCGCGGCAATGGCATCGGCGACGTGGTGGAGATGGTGGGATACGACGTGGAGTCGCTCCGGGACGCGATCGACCATCAGGTCGCCCAGAACCTGGCCGAGGGGCGGATCGACGACGAGGATGCCCGGGAGATCCGCGACGGCTATCGGGCGCGGGCCACCCATTTGACCTATCTGGAGCTGCCCTGACCCGGACCAGCCGGCGCTCCTGGTGAGATCTATGGGAACCTGGCGCGCGGCCGCCCGTATCTAGAGTCGAGATTGGGCCCCGTTGGTGGTTCCCCCTCTCGCTGCATGACAAAGCCCCGGCGCCACCGGGGCTTGTTCATTTTCACCCGATTTGCCGCTCCACGACATTCCCCAGATACGGGATCCGATAGCGCGAGCCGCGGTAGGCGCGGAACATCAGGTAGATCCAGTAGATAAAGAGCACCGCGGTATAGACGCGGAAGAGGTAGAGGTAGAGGAAGCCGATCAACGGCAGGTCGCCCAGGATCCGCATGACGATGCCCACCACCAAGGCGGCGAGCGTCCCCAGAACCGACTGGAGCGCGTGGAAGCGGACGAACGAGTCGTCCCGGCGAAAGGCCAGCAGCAGCAGCCCGGAGATCCCCACGAGGAAGTACGCGAGAGCCGCGAGCTGACGACTTTGCGGATGGGTGGTGGTCACGAGAGGGACACGTTAACGGCAACGGCGAATTTGCGAAACGAGGAATACGCGAAGAGCCCGGTCCGCCACGCAGCAGATCGGGCTCTTCTATTCGGGTCGGCCGCTGGATCCCAGTTTGGGTCGCCTCGACTCACCTGACCGGAAGGGTACGGAGAGTCGCGGTTCGCCTCTGAGCTGGTGACGAGCAGCCCCCACTCACATCTGGCACTCGTTCGAAAGG
>CAMPIC010000112.1 GCA_946886185.1 uncultured bacterium | reverse complement strand
CTCCAGCGTATCGGTCGTCGAAAATAATCGATACCCCTCGCGAATCGCTTGCAGCGTCACCGTTCCGTGAGGCACCGCGTCGATGGTGAAGCTGCCCGAGGCGTCGGTCGTGGCTTCCCGAGCCCCGATCCGGAGATCGACTCCATCCAGAGGCGCTCCGATGGAGTTCTTCACCGTGCCGACCACGCGTCCCGTCGCGGCGAGAGATTGCAGCGCGACGTCGCGTACGTTGGATCCGTTCTTGATTTCGTAGGTGGTCTCGAACGTCTGGTAGCCGTCGCGCGTGATGGTGAGCGTGTGATTGCCGAGCGGGATGTCTTCGATGCGGTACTGGCCAGACGCGTCCGATTGATCGTTCTTCCCCGCGATGGACACCAGCGCGCCGGAGATCGCGGCAGCGCTCGTGAAATCGGTGATCGTTCCGGAGAGGTCGCCCGCCTCTCCGAGGATGTACACGGAGACGGACCCAGTCGCTTCCTCTTCCCCGTCGCTCACCGTGACGGAGATGGATACAGAACCCGCGGTGTCGGCGGGCGCGGACCACCGAATCGTCGACCGATTCTGGATGTTGCCCAGAAACGCGCCCTCGGGAGCCGACCAGGCGTATTCGAGCACGTCGCGATCTTCGTCCCATGCCTCGCAGGTGATTTCGGTCGTGTCCCCCGGAGAGAGCGTGTCCGATGCCGCCGTCACGGACCGCACCTCGGGCCGGATGTTCTCCGCGTGCTGCAGCGGTTTGTCTTCCGAGCAGGCGAAAAGCGCGAGCAGCGACACGGAGGCGAGAAACACCGAGGTCGGAGAGAGCCGTGCCGATGTCGTGGAGGGATGTGACTTCATGGTGCGGGAGATCCTCTCGGTTCGCGTGCGATTGCACGTCCCTGCGTCGCGCGCTGTGCTCCTTGACCCGCCTGGTCGCTGATTCTAGTGCGCCGCCCCTCCCGGCGCAGCAGGAAGTGTGTGCGGGAGCCGTGTCGGCGCGTCTCCCGCACGCACTGTTTACTTCTGATCCGGAGGAGCGCCCGCGGCCGGACCAGGGATGTACTGCGGCACCTGATTTCGGATCGGTGGAACCGTTTTCAGGTACGCGAACATCGCGCGCAGATCCTCGTCCGTCATCCGCGAGTACGCCTGCCAGGGCATGGGCGGAAAGATCGGACGTCCCACTCCCATATGCTTCCCCGTGCGGAGCGCCTGGATGAACATCTCTTCGGTCCAGACGCCCAGGCCGGTCTCGTCCGGAGTCAAGTTGACGGCGAAGGTAAGACCCCACGGACCCGCGTACGCGGTCGCGGTCGACGATCCGAGCAGCATCCAATTGGGGTCCGTCATCTCCGGCATCTCGAGCGGCATGTTCTCCGGATGGCCCGAGAGCATCCGAGTCATGTCCGGCTCGGGACCGTTCGGCCCCATCTTGAGCGGGGTGTGACAGTCGTTGCAGCCGCCGATCGTCACCAGGTACTCGCCGCGCGCCAGCAGAGCTTCACCGGAAGCGGGCTGCGTTTCGACCGGCTCGGTGCGGGCGGGGGCATCGTCCTGCGGGGTTCCCGTTCCCTGGCAACCGCCCAGCGCCAACAGTGCCGCGCCGACCACGGTCACGCGTCCCCATCGAGCGGCGATCATTCCCTTGATCATGAACATCTCCTCTTCTGGTGGCTGTTTCGCAGATCGGGTTCGAAAATGCACGGCTGGGAGAGCAGGTCGACACCTCGAGACCGAACCCCGGACTCTAACTCATTGATTCGCTCGATGGCGCCGGAACAGGATGAAGCTGAGATCGTCAGGCTTGGTCAGCGGCGCTCCTTCGGGCGCATTCATTCGTAACAGACACTGCCGGGCCAGCTCATTCGCGACCTCTTCCAATGGCCCAGCCCGCACGATTTTCACGATCTCTTCCACATAGAGATTGTCAAAGAGCCCGTCGCTGGCCACGAGTACCGTGTCCCGCGGCTTCAGATCGATGCCCGGCCCCATATCGATACGCATCTCGGGCGCGCCGACGACATTGCTCACCAGGTGCCGTTCCGCGTGATGCACCGCTTCGTTCTCGTCGAGCATTCCGGATTCGACCGCATATCCCACCGGGGAGTGCGCGATCGTCTGGAGACGCATGCGTCCTCGCTGTCCCGTGATCAGGACGACGGAATCGCCGACGTGGTAGGGACGCACCGAACCTGCCTGGATCTCCGCGAGCGCAATCGTGGTGGCCGCCCCTTGTCCCAGCCCGAGCACTGCGCGGTTCGCCGACTCCAATCCGTTGAGGATCGCTTCCCGGAGCGGCTGTCCCGATCGCGCGGCCGATTCGAGGTGCGCCTGGATCTCCTGCGCGGCGACCCGCGCAGCGTCCCCTCCCATGGGAGAGCCGCCGACCCCATCACAGATCACGAGCAACCCGGCGTTGTCATCCAATTCCAGGAGCGCGGCGACATCCTCGTTGGGCGTCGACTTTGCGGGGGAACGCGTCGAAAAGACGGCGGCGGTGCCACCGAGGAATTCTCGGATCTGCACGGAGTCCATCTCGGCCTCCAGGAAGATCTCGTCCATGAGGTCACCCCGGGATAAAGCTCGTTCCGGCTCGATCCTGAGTCGGAACCCGGGCCAGACTAGCACGTCCTCCCTAACTCTGCCGGATCTGCGACGCAGGTGGATATCGTCCACCGGCCGCTCGACCGCTGGCGCCGTTGTATCGCGCCCATGACCAGGCAGCGCAACGCCACTTTCGCGGCCGAGCCTCGCGTCCTATGGTTGATCCGTGATCGCCCGCATCCGGACACTCGTTCGCCGCGCCAGGCGGTTCCTCGATCTTCAAATCTGGGAGCACGATCTGTCGGGCCGCTCCACGGTCGAGACGTTCCTCATCCGCGAGCTGCGCGTCGCCCTCATCGTGCTCCGCGGGACGGCCAGGGGAGGCCTTTCCCTCCGCGCCTCGGCGATGACCTATTCGACTCTGATCGCGCTGGTCCCGCTGCTCATCGTCGGCTTCTCCATCTTCCACAACTTCGGCGGCCTCGCGGGACTCGAGACGCGGCTGGAGCAGCTGGTCTACGAGAACATCATGCCCGGCCAGCAGGCCCAGGTGCAGGACTGGCTCGACGGCATCTTCGCATCGCTGCGAGGCGGAGCGTTCAGCGGACTCACCGTGCTCTTCCTGACCGGCGGCGTGCTCGGGCTCCTCTCTTCCATCGAAGGCGCGTTCAACGACATCTGGGGACTGACCAAGGGACGCTCCATCTTCCAGCGCATCTCCACCTACACCACCTTGATCGTGATCTCTCCCCTGCTCATCGGGCTGTCTCTGTCGATGACGGCCAGCCTGGAATCGTCCGTCCTCATCGACCGGGTCGCGGAGTCGATACCCGGTGGGGTGTGGTTCGTGGGCCTGCTCTTCCGCCTCCTGCCGCTCGTGCTCACCGGGATCGCCTTCACGGTGCTCTACATGGTCATGCCGAACGTGAAAGTCCGGCTGCGGGCGGCTCTCCCCGCGGGCATGACTGCGGCGTTGCTCTGGGAGCTTTCCAAGATGGGCTACGCCGCGTATCTGCGCAGCGCGACCATGTACACCACGATCTACGGATCGCTCGCGGCGATCCCATTGTTCCTTTTATGGGTTTATGTAACCTGGTTGGTGACTCTCTTCGGCGCGCAGCTCACGTTCGCCCAGGATGCCGTGGATGACTTCCGCGAAGAGGAGATGGCGGGATTGGTAAGCCAACGCGAACGCATCCGCGTGGCTTTGCAGCTTGCCATCGAAGCGTGTCGCAGCTACCTCCACGAAGCGCCTGCCCCAGAGCTGGTCGAGATTTCCCATCGAATGCGCCTGCCGCTGCGTCTCGTGCGCAACGTCGCGGAGACCTTGACGGAGGGGGGCATCCTCCATGTCGTGGTCTCCGACGGCGAGCGCGGAATCGCTCCCGCAAGGGCGCCCTGCCGGATCACCGTCTATCAAGTAATCGCCTGCATCCTCACCGCCGGGCATGCGCCCCACGGAACCGCGCGCGAGGGATTGGCTCGCGTCGACGAGCTGATGGCCAGGCTAGACGAGGATCTCCGGCGCTCCTGGGACGGCGTCACGATGGAGGACTGCCAGGCTCGTGGTCTCCAACCCTCCCAGGTCGTCCAGAGCCAACTTGCTGGGCTTGATGATCGAGAATTGCGCACCACGTTCGATCGCTCCGGTTCGTAACCGCGGCTGGTCCCGCCGGGCCGCTCCACCGGCAGCGCCCGCTGCATGCTAGAATCGCGCGCATGCGTTCCCTGGAAGATCGGCTCGTCCTCGTCACCGGCGCGAGCAGCGGAATCGGACGAGAGTGCGCGCGCATCTCCGCCCGCGAGGGCGCCCGGCTCCTTCTGATCGCGCGAAGGCTCGAACGGCTCGAGGAGCTCGCCGCCGAGTGCTCGCGAGAGCACGGATCGGAGGCGCGCTGCCTCCAGCTGGACGTACGGGATCGGCAGGCGGTGGCGTCGAGCGTCGCGTCGCTGCCGGAACGATGGAGCGCCGTCGACATCCTCATCAACAACGCCGGTCTTTCCCGCGGACTCGCTCCTCTCTCCGACGGGGAGATCGATGATTGGGAAGAGATGATCGACACCAATGTCAAAGGACTTCTGTACATCACTCGGAGCCTGCTTCCCGGGATGATCGAGCGGCAATCCGGCCACATCGTGAACATCGGGTCGATCGCGGGACGCGAAGTGTACCGGGGGGGCGGCGTCTACTGCGCCACGAAGTGGGCGGTTCGCGCGCTCACCCAGGCGCTGCGGGTGGATCTGCTCGGCACGCCGATCCGCGTTTCCACCGTCGATCCCGGCCTGGTCCAGACCGAGTTCAGCAAGGTGCGATTCCATGGAGATGAAGAGCGGGCCGACGCCGTCTATCGCGGCACCCGGCCGTTGACCCCTGCCGATGTGGCCGAAGTCGTGCTGTTCTGCGCGACCCGGCCCCCTCATGTATCGGTGGCCGAAGTGGTGCTGCTGTCCACGGATCAGGCCTCCGCGACTGCAGTCCATCGCACGAATCCCGCCTCGCAGTAGACGGCGGGTGATCCCTCGGAGGATTCGTTCCATGAAAGCTCGCCTCACTCCATCGCGCGCCTCTGACATGAGCCGACGCGAGCTCTTTCGCGTTCTCGGGATCGCGGCGGCCGGAATGGCCTCGGCGAGCGTCGCACTCGATCCGGCGCTGGGCCACGGAGTGCAGAGCTACGTCCTCCCTCCGCTCCCGTATGACACGAATGCGCTCCAGGGATTCCTCAGTGCGGAGATCCTGGAGATCCACCACGACAAGCACCACGCGGGATATGTCCAAGGGCTGATGAACACGCTCGAGGCGATGGAAGGGGCCAGACTCCGAGGGGACTTCAGCGCGATCCAGTCGCTCTCCCGCGACCTCGCGTTCCACGGCAGTGGCCATGTCCTGCACTCGATCTACTGGAGCTCCATGAGTCCGCACGGAGGCGGCGAGCCGACTGGCTCCGTCAAAGAGCACCTCGAGGGGAGCTTCGGCAGCATCGATGCGTTCCGTGGACACTTCGCAGCCGCGACGAAAGGAGTGGAGGGCAACGGCTGGGGCATCCTCGCCTGGGAACCACTCGGGAGCCGACTCCTCGTAACGGCGGCGGAAAGCCACCATCAGATCGTGTTCCAGGGAGCCGTGCCGCTGTTGGTCTGCGACGTCTGGGAGCACGCGTACTACCTGCAGTATCAGAACCGCCGGGCCGACTATGTCGACAAGTTCTTCGAAGTCCTGAACTGGGACTTCCTCGCCCTCCAGATCAAGCGCGTCCACGGCTGACTTGGATTTCGCGAGACTCCCTACACGTTACGTCGCAGTTAGAAGCGTAAACGCTTAAGTTCTGATGGATTAACGGTGTCAACACTTGTGTTATCACCATACGCGGTCATAGACACTTTAGTGCTCGGATTCCGCTATGGCGGATGGTATGCTCAGAAACTGAGATGTACTACGAGCTCCGAGACGTCACTGATCGACGGAGGCGGCCCACTCCCATGGTCAGCCGCTACATCTTCCGCGGCCGCCGGCGCTACCTTCCCCGGCGCTCCGAAGATGGAGGAGTCGGCTATGTGGACCGGATCGATCCCCGGCTCGCCGTCCTGCTCGCGGCGGTCTTCCTTTTCCACGTGCTCGACGCCGTGTTCACCCTGATCCACTTGAGCCGGGGCGCGAACGAGCTCAACCCGTTCATGGCCATGCTCCTGAAGCGGAACGACGCTCTGTTCCTGTCGGTCAAGCTCGGGATGGCGGGGCTCGGACTCCTCTTCCTGGGAATCCACCAGCACTTTCCCTACGTGCGCAGGTCGATCCGAGTCCTCTTCGTGATCTTCGGATTGCTCCTCGGCTATCACTTGCTCGTGTTCACGAGCTGAGCTTCTTTCTCAGGAAACCCGGATCTCGTCTCACAGGCGTCTCCGGCTGTGGTCTCGCTTAGCTGCGGTTCCGACACAATGGGCGTTCGCCTATCCCACCGGGCAGATCATCCTCCGCCCTCGCCGCCCGTCTGGAAATCCACTCGCGGAGCGGTCTGCGCCTCGGGGGCGCTTTCGTAGATCGTGGCACGCTCGAAGCCGAACATCCCGGCAAAGATATTGGTCGGGAAGCTCCGCACGCGCGTGTTGTAGCTCTGCACCAGTGTGTTGTAATTGCGGCGCTCCACCGAGATGCGGTTCTCGGTTCCGGCCAGCTCGTCCTGCAGGCGGATGAAGTTCTGATTCGCCTTCAAATCGGGATAGCGCTCGACCACCACGAGCAGCCGTGACAGAGCCGAGCTCAGCTGCTCGTTCGCCTCGATCTTCTCGTCCACCGTGCCGGCGCCCCCCACGCGCGCGCGCGCTTCGGTCACTGCTTCCAGCGTTTCCCGCTCGTGTGCGGCATATCCTTTCACGGTCTCCACCAGGTTCGGAATGAGGTCGTAGCGCCGCTGGAGCTGGTTCTCGACCTGCGCCCACCCCGCCTTGACGGCCTCGTCCTCGGTGACCAATCCGTTGTACTGCCCCCGCACCCATCCTCCGAGCGCGAGCACGAGCACGACCAGAATTCCAAGAACGACGATCCCTTTGCGCATGCCTTCCTCCTCTGTCGTTCGCGTATGGCGTCAGTGCCGGTCGATCCGGACGGTCCAGCGCTCCAGCTCCGGAATGAGATCTCGGATCAGCTCGGTGGTTTTGCCGCTCGAGAGAGTGACGTCGTGACGCACCCGTGACAAGAGCGAGACCAGCGTCGCCGAAATCTCCAGCCGGTCGGTCAAGGCGGCGCGGAGCTCCTCTCCATGGGACCGCCACGGCCCCTCGTTCAAGAAAAGCAGCCCTCGCAGGACCGCGAGCACTCCCGGTTGTGCGCGCCCGAGCAGCGTTCTCAGCTCTGGGAAGCTGTGGCCGAGCTCCACGTAGGCCTGTCTCAGGTGCAGAGTCATGGCCCGGAGCTCTCGTTCGCATTGATGCCGGACATCGGCCTGGGAGAGGCTCGTCCCCTGGAGGACGTCCGCCCCGCGGAGCAGCTCGTAACCGGAGAGCATCGAGAGGAGCTCGAGCGGGTAGGTGTCTCGCGCCCGCTCCATGAACTGGCTCGTCACGATGAGCGGAACCGGAATCCTCTGCTTGCGCCAATGGGGAGCGCGCGTCGCGAGACGATCGAGGAGCGAGATCTCGATCGGCTCGGCCACCAGCACGAAGTTGTAGTCCGACTTCTTCTCGACGAAGCCGCCGGTGACCGTGCTTCCATAGATGAAAAGAGAACGCAAGCTCGAGCCGGCGATGGTCTCCGCTTCGTTTGCGAAGCTCGCGATGACCTTTTGTCGATCCTCCATGGAAC
>CAMPIC010000111.1 GCA_946886185.1 uncultured bacterium | reverse complement strand
CGTAGTAGCCGTCCTGCAAGTTCTGGATCCAGACGCAGACATCGACGGGATCGTTGAATCCGATCAGCATGTCGTCGACCAGGGCGTCATCGTCGCCGGTCGAAAGCGGATGGTCGTGGGTGAGCATCTGGGTTCCGCCGATTCCGTAGATCACCACGGCAGTGAGCTGGCCATCCAATCCGCGGAGCGGGATTCGGGCGGTGGTGAGCACGCCGATGTCGTTCCAGTAGCCGGCCTGGCCCGCCGCGCCGTATGCCGCGCCGGGCGCGTCACCGAGCACGCCGAAATCGATGTTGAGGCTCTGCGCCGGCGCTTCCGACGCGGCCAGGCAGAGTGCGATCGAACCGAGAAACGCGAAGTTGGTGCGCATCAAAGAACCTCCCGCATTGTGATGAGTCCGCGATGCACCGGATCCGCGCCGGCACCGGATCGACCGGGCGGGCGAGGCAGCACGGTCAGTCTCTCGCGCTGACCCCACGCGCGATCAGGAACACCGCCACCAGGAGCAACGCCCCCGCAATCGGCACCAGCAGGACTCCCAATCCGGGATCGCCGCCGTAAATCACGAGTCCGCCGAGGAAAAAACCTCCCGGGAGCAAGATAGTGGCCGCGATCAGAGCCCGCGACGCGAACGACCCTCGAGACGGCGCCGCGCGCCGGGCCGCCAGCGTCAACCCGAAGGCGATGTTGACGAGGGAGAGCAAGGTCCCATGCGCGTGGGCCAGTGTCCACATCAGCCGCCGCGTCTCGTTCGCGACGTTGAGATACAAGTCCACCTTGAATCCGTGCAGCGCTTCCAGCACCAGACCCATGCTGAGAAAGACCAGGAGACACCACCAACCGAACCGCAGATGGCGGCTGGACAGATGCTCGATCCCTTCCTTCGGCGGATCTCTCCGGGCTTCCGACGGGCGGCTCTCCCCCTGCCTCTTCATTCCGTCCTCGCCCCGCGCACTCCGCCCCTCGAAAATCGTCCGGCTCGATTCACCCGAACGAGACTAGCACCGATTCACTCGAAGAGGTAGATGGGGCGAAGGTCCCGTTGTACGAAAAGATCCCGGAAGACCTCGGTGGGGACGAGCGTGCGAGTCGAATCGTCGAGCATGTACGGAGGCCAATCCGACCTCCCCTGCGCCTGCCAGTTCGCTTGGGCCATCCGCATTGCCAGGCCGGCGGAGCGTTCCACCTCCGCTCTCGGAGCCATCACGTTGCACTCGAAGCGCTCCAGGCCGGGCAGGGAGCGCATCGACCGGTAGGCGATCTGACGGACCGCGTCATACGGATCGTAGAGCAGCTGCGGGAGGAACCCTCCGATCCAGTCCGACCCGGAAGCTCGATGGGCTTCCTCCCAACCGAAGTTCCACGCCACGAGCGCACGTTGCGCCGCATCCCCGTGAAACAGCCAGATGAGAGACGCGGGCACGGTCTGCTCCGCGGAAGTGAGCGCGGGAATCTCGGTGCCGTACCAGCTGTTCAACTGCGTCGCGGTCCAGGCGAAGGTTTTGTCGAGATGGCATTGATTGCAGGCGTTGGGCCGCCCCCCCTCGATGCTCTCGGCGACGTTCGGACTCGCGATGGTGTGGCTGCGGATCGACTTGAGCAAACCGTATGTCTGATACGGCATATGACAGTTGAGGCAGTCGTCCCCTGCGGTTCCGGACGCATGGTGGGAGTGCGCGGAGGCTGCGCCCGCACCCGCGTATTGAGTATGGCATTGAGTGCAGGCCGCGCTGCCGTTCATCTCCGGTTTCAATTGATCGTCGGCCCACTCCGTCCGCGAGCGGGAATCCTCTGGCGATTGGTGCATCTGATGGCAGGAGATGCAGGAGATCTGGCGATCTTCGTTTCCGTGCGTGTAGCACGGGGAAACCGAGATCCCGTTGTACTCCCGGCCCGAAACCCGAACGACTCCGTCGGGCCAGAACGTGCCGGAAAACACCATCGGATACTTTTCGAGAAACTCCGCGATGACCGGATGCATGAAGGTGGCCCGGGTCATCATGACCCGGCTGGCGGTGAGGTCCTCCCCCGGCCGATAGGAGAATCCGTTCTGGGCCCAATCCGACCAATCGGCCAGCTCGCCCGTGCCGTGGCACTGGCCGCACACTTCCGTGGAGCGGCTCGGAGAAAGATTGGCCGGGTTCACGATGGTGGGATCGTCTTTGCCTTGCATGCGATGGTCGTAGCGCCGGCGTGGATCGTGATTCGCCGCGACGTGATCCGCCGCCGGTCCGTGGCACGCTTCGCAGGCAATGCCGAGCTCAGCCACGTGCGTATCGATCACGCTCCCGGGCACGTTCTGATCCGCCTTGTAAATGGACGGCGGCGCGGACGGGGGCAGTTGGATCCGCGGCTCTCCGCGCGTGGCGTGGCACTGGATGCAGGTGTCGTTCCACCGCCCGACTTCCTCGTGGCCGGTCATTCGCCCGACTGCCTGGGGAGCGACCACGAACGCCGCGATCCTCGGAATCCACTCCTGCCGATCGATCAGCCAGACGAACGGAAGCTGGCCAAGCGTGCGATCCTCTCCGTCCTGATACCAGTAGACCTGCATGTGATGCGATCCGGTGGTCAGGACGATCTTGCGCGTTACGCGGGGCGGTGGACCGCCCGTGAACCCGTGCTCACGGCGATACGCCGGATCGACCATCTCGACAAAGTATTCATCTCCAGAGCGATACAGCGTGTAGGGATCGCCGTAGATCTCGAGGTAGGTGCGGTTGAAATCGCCCACCACCGCCGCGGGCGTGGCCACCTGCGTCATGGTGCTGTGATACGAATCGCTCCAGCTGGCGTACTGGCCAGGATGGCAAGCCTGGCACGTCTCCGATTTGACATATCCCCCGTCCGGCATCTCGATCGGACGGCCGCGGACTTCTTCCTCGGGAAGTGGAGGGTTCCACAATGCGGCTGCGGCGATCGC
Source organism: uncultured bacterium (assembly GCA_946886185.1). Next base: position 4,907 of record CAMPIC010000111.1, on the reverse strand, counting down.
CGTGGCCACCGAAGCCGCCACTCCGAGGCCGATCGCAACCACGCGAACATCGCGCCGCTCCGCGAGCGCTCCCAGGAACACGCACGCGGAGGCGAGCAGGATGCCGAGCATGACCGCATCGAGGAGCATGATCGTGCCTCACCGAAGAAGGACGAAGCGCTCGGTGCGATCGAGATCCCCGGCGCGCAAACGCACGAAGTAGGTGCCGGCCGGGACTCGCGATCCGTGCACATCGCGTCCCGTCCAGATCAGGGCGTGCTCTCCCGCCCCCATCTCGCGTTCGGGCGTTTCCCAGACACGCTGGCCGGAAGCGTCGAACACCGCGAGTGCGACCCGCGCCGGATCCGGGAGCGCAAATCGGAATGCCGTGGTTTCGCGGAACGGATTGGGTTCGACCGCGAGAGCGAGCGCATTCACGGCGCGCGGCGGAGTCCCTCTGCTGCTGATTTCGATTCGGTGCCGTCCCACGCCGAGCGGCAACGACCGCAGGGTCCGCAGATCCCACTCCACGCCGTTCTCCGCGCGAAGATAGAGCGTCCAATCGGGCGACTCCGCGCGCACCGGCTCATCCCAGAACAGCTCTGACTCCACGGCGCATTCCACCTCGAGGATCCAGACCGGTTCGGAGTGCGAGTTTCGAGCATCGAGCAGGAGCGGGCCCGCGCCCCCTTCCAGGGACATGCGCATCCGACTCCCCGGAGCCGGCGGTGGACTGTGCACATCGAACCGATCTTCCGAGTCCCGCGCGGCGGGATCGAGCGCGAGCACCACCCCTGCCCGCTCCGGCGCCTCCGAGGATGAAACGCCGCGCGCGCGGATCGGGAATGACCAGCTCAGCTCCGCGAGCGGATCGGAGCCTCCACGAGAGGCCGCCGCAGGATCGCTTTCCCCGGATCCGGAACGAGCGAAAATTCCATCGAGCAACGCCGCTTCCACTGCCGGAATCAGGAGCGTGATCTCGTGATCGGCGCGGTTCTCCACCCAGCATCCACTCCAGGCGCCGAGACTGGACGGACGAATCACGTAAGGAAAGAACGGCTCCTCGGGCGAGCCCGAAGGGTCATAGACGAACAGATCGCTCACCCGGCCGGCGTCGCGCGCCTCGTCGAAACGGCTCACCACGCCGCGATCGTCGATCATGAGCCGATCGGGAGCGACGCTCACAGGGTACGCGGCCGGATTGCCTACCATGTTCCAGCCCGGCGCGAGCGTCAGCGCAAACCGCGCCGTTCCTTCCTCGGGAAGCTTCGAGCGCCCCGGCAGCGACCACGTCTCCTGCGAAGCGGCGAACGCGAGCCAGTAGGCACGGCCGCTCTCCAGGGCGCGGGGGTTCGCCGCATCGATCGTGACGTACGCCTCCGCCGCGGGATCCCACCATCCCATGCGCCAGCTCGACGCCCCGGGATTTCCGAAACGATCGCGCAGCAGCGCGAACGCCGCGGCTGGATCGACCATCAGGGGAGCGGAGACCATCCGGTACCGATACGCGGCGAACGGAGGCGCGGTCGCCTCGCCATCGACGGCGATGCGACGCGGTTCCTCGGAGCTCCCATAGGTGACGAGCCGTTCGATGCCGGCATCGAAATACGTGAGGTAGTACTCCAAACCTCGCACCGTGTAGTCGTTCCGGTCGAACTGGCCGGTCCAGACCTCTCCTTCGCGCGTGAACGCTGGAATCTGCCGATAGTCGAGGGTTCCCGCGACGCGGTACCAACCCTGCAGGTCTTCGACCGCGCTGCTGCTCGTTCGCACACGGAACTCCGCGTTGGCCGCCGCGGGGACGATCGTGACTTCGTCCACTTTCTCCGCGCAGAGATCGGGGGTGCAGACTCCTCCCACGAACAGTCCGTCGCAGGAAGCCTCGGAGACGATCGTGCAGGTGCCGTCGTCCGCGCAGCAGGCTCCGGGCGGGATGCACGTCAGGGGACCGCACGGCACGCCGTCACCCTGATAGGTGCCGTCGCCGCAAGCCTCCTCGCTCAGGATCAGGCAGTCCCCCTCCTGCGTGCAGCAGGCTCCCACCGGAGCGCACTGCACGTCCTCGCAGAGAGTGTTCGCGGCCCACGTGCGTCCTCCCGAATCGAGGCAGTCGACCTCGCTGAACTGGTAGCACTCGCCGTCCGAGAAACAGCACGCTCCCAGGATCTCGCATGCCGCCACTTCGCAGGCGGCATCGTCTCCTCGATAGTTCCCGCCGGAAAGGTTGCACTCCGCCTCGGTGACCACCGCGCACGATCCATCTCCGTAGCAGCACGCGCCGACTCGGTCGCACACGGTGGTGGAGCACTCCTCTCCTTCGCTCCAGGAGCCGCCCGCATCGTCGCACCCGGCCTCGGTGGTCAAAGTGCAATCGCCCTGGACGCAGCAGGCGCCGACCGGCTCGCAGCCGATCTCGGCACAATCCGCGCCTTCGCTCCACTCTCCGCCCGCCGCCATACAGTCCGACTCGGTCTCGATGGAACAGACTCCGTCGACGCAGCATGCTCCCGGCGCGCATGGAGAAGGCTCGCACGTCGTGCCCTCGCCGAAATAAGTTCCTCCCGCGACCGCGCAGTCGTCGCTGCTGCCCACCAGGCAGCTGAAATCGGGGAAGCAGCATGCTCCATCGGCGGAGCGCGCGATCCCGACGACCGCGACACCCTGGCAAGCTTCCCCTGCGTCGACGAGGCACCCGAAGGAGCCCATCTCCGGAGGGCGGAAGCGGATCATGAATTCCTTCTCTTCCTCGTTCTCGAGGGCGTACAGCGAGTCGCCGAAGACCTCGAATCCCGGGCACGCGCGAACCACTCCGCGGAGAGTGCCTCCTCCGACGTTGCGGATCGTGAACTCGCGGTCCGCGGTCCCACCGACCGGGACTTCTCCGAAATCGAGGAACTCATGGGAGACGACGCACTCCGGATCCGGCTCCGCGAAGGCGCGTAGCAGGACGTCGGGACAGTCGTCGCCGGCGTCGATCACGCAGTCCGCTTCTCCGGTCGAGCTGGGATGGAACACGATCGTGATTTCGGCCGATTCGTCTCGCGCCAGCGCGTATTCACCCTTTCCGCGAACGACGAACTCCCGGCAATCGGATCGGACCGTCCCCACGAGGATCCCGCCTCCCGCGTTCGTCACGATGAGGATGGTCACGAGGGAATCGCTCACGGTAGTAGTGCCGAGATCGATCACATCGTCGGAGAGGTCGCACAACGGGCTGGAATCGCCTTCGCCCAGCGCGATCACAGGATCGCAGGAGGAGCCGGTCGTGATCGTGCACTCGAGCGGGCCGAGATCCGAAGGAGTGAAGCGCACGATCACCTCGGCCTCTTCTCCGGCGCTCAGCTCGTATTCGCCGTTCACGATGGTGATCTGGGGACAGCTCGACCCGACCGAGCCGCTGAGCACGCCGCCTCCGTCGTTGCGGATTACGAGGAGCGATTCCGCGAACTCTCCGATCGGAACGAGGCCGAAGCGGAGCGTGTCCGGCTCCACGGAGCACTGGGGATCCAGCACGCCGATGCCGGTTGCCAGGACCGGAGCGCACGAATCTCCCACCGCGATCGCGCACTCCACGCTCCCTTCGGCGGTGGGCTCGAAGCGCACTTCGAAGAGGGCGGACTCTCCCGACCCGAGGTCGTACTCGAGATCGCCGCCTCCGGACCGTTCGACCGTGAAGTCGGCGCACGAAGCGGAAACGACTCCCTGCAGCCTACCCTCACCCTCGTTGGTCACCTCGAACTCGCGCGTGTCGGCGCTGCCCACGTCGATGGGACCGAAGTCGAGCTCGGTCGGCTCCACCACGCAGGTCGGCGGCACGATCGCGCTCCCGATGAGCGGGAGGGAATCGCAGAGCGTTCCGGTCGCGAGCAGGCACCGTGGCGCACCGGACGTCGTCGGATGGAATTGGACCGTGAACTGCTTCGATGCGCCCGGGCCGAGCGAATAGGTGGGATCTCCCAGCAGCGAGAACTCGTCGCACTCCACCTGGACCGAGCCGCTGAGCGTTCCGCCTCCTTCGTTCTCGATCTCGAACACGAGCTCCGCGGTCTCGCCGACCAGGAGCTCGCCGAAATCGAGCGAGTCGGGAGAGACGGCGCAGACCGCCCCGGGTGTGCCGTTCCCGGTTGCCTCCGGTCCGTTGCAGAACGGGTTGCCGGAGTCGAGCACGCAGAGGTCGGGACCGACCGCGGATGGAGCGAATCGCACCATGAACTGCTTCTGTTCTCCACGGCTGAGCTCGTACGTGGCGTCGCCCAGGACTTCGAACTCCGGGCAGCCGGAGGAGAGCGTGCCGCTCAGGACCTGGCCTCCGGCGTTGGTCAACGTGATCGCGCGCTCGCGAGACTCACCGACCGGAACGTCGCCGAAGATCAACGCCAGCGGATCGAACAGGCAGGCGGGAGCGTCGTCTCCTTCTCCCGTCAGCGCCACGTCGCCGCAGTTGCTTTCGAGAACGCAGTCGAACAGGCCGCGCGACGACGGAGTGAATCGGACCGTGAATTCCATGGAGTCGCCGGCAGCCAGGTGATATCCAGCCGGGCCGACGATGCCGAATGCTGGGCACGACTCGGTGACCGTTCCCGAAACGACTCCGCCTCCCTCGTTGCGAACCTGGAACGTGAGGTCCTTGAACTCGCCGATCGTCACCACTTCGAAGTCGAGCGACGCGGGCACGATCACGCACTGCGGCGGCGGATCTCCCACTCCATGCGCGACCACGTCCGCGCAACCGGGTCCGACCGAGAGGTTGCAGCTGGCCGGCCCGGTCGTGTTCGGCTGGAAGCGCACGCGCACGTCCTGCCATTCTCCGGCGCCCAGGTGGTACGCGCCGGATCCGACGATCGAGAACTGCGGGCAGCCTTCGAGGACCATCCCTTCGAGGTCCCCGACCCCGGTGTTGGTGATCCGGAAGATGCGATCCGCGGACT
>CAMPIC010000110.1 GCA_946886185.1 uncultured bacterium | reverse complement strand
CTGTCCCCGCACCCTCGAGCTGGTTTCCTCACGGGCGCACTGTCCCCGCACCCTCGAGCTCGTTTCGCGAGGTAATCGGTCCTCATTCAATCCTGCGGCGTCCTGGTCGGAGGCGCATCCGATTCGAACACGTCCTCTTTCAGCTCCAGGATCACCACCGAATCGGTCTCATAGACCACGTGATAGGGCGAGGTGGGCGCAGTGAGCTCGCGATGGAATTGCTGGACCGCCTCTGAATCGGCGCGGCCTCCGATGCGGAAGCGGTGCTCCTCGAATCGCGTGTCCGGCTCTTTCCAGGACCAGCTTCCCGAAGTGCGCTGCAGGAGCACAACCACGAACGCTTCGTGTTCGATCAGGTTGTCCGGCTTCACTCCCGGTACCACGTGGAGATTTTTGAAGTGCGGATGCCGGTAGAAGTAGGCGTCGGCCACGATCGGAGTCGAAGGGTCGTAGCGCTCGGCCATCCATTCCGCGGCAGCGAAGATCGGATCTTCGATGGCGACCGATCCTGGACCGCGGGAGACCGCCGTGGACATTGCGAGAACCAGGCCGCACGCCACCGCGATCGACCACGCGCCCTCAGCCGACGCGCGGTTTCGTCTGCGCAGCATCATCAGTCCTCGATCGAGCCCGAACCCGACCAGGACGAAGAGCAGCGGCCAAAAATGGAGCGAATATCGCATGCGCCGCATCACGACGGCGGCACCAAGGTAGAGACCGCTCGTGGCGACATAGCCCGCCACGAGCCCCAGGAAGCGACGCGCCGCCTGGCTTCGGTCCGCGCCGACGTTCGCGCGAAGGAGGTGCGCCACTGCAAGCGCCAACCCGAGCGCGACGAGCCATGCGCCGGCCGAGCGGCTCTCCTGGAACCAAATCGAGAGCCAGAGGAGCGGATTGCGCGGGTCGGCGACGTAGTGGCCGAATCCGACATGGATCCGTTCGAACTGCAGATCCCGCCAAAACTCCTGCGTCGAGATCAGCACGTACGGATTGAACGCGAGCCATCCTGCCAGGAACGCGATGAGGGACAACAGCGGGCCCACGACGATCGCCCATGCGGATTCCGTTCTCATCAGCAACGCCGGAAGCAGGACGAACCCGACCGCGAACACTCCCGAATACTTGGTTCCGAACGCGACGCCGCATACGAATGCGGCGAGGATGGTCCACGGCCAGGTCTGCCGGCGCGAGACGATCCAGAACGCGAGCACGATGAGGAATGCTTGCGGCACGTCCGGGTGGATGTGCTGCGCCCAGTAATGGAGGTCGGGGCCCGAGGCGAGCATGAGCGCGCTCAGGAGCGACACATCGATGGAAACTCCCACGCGGCGCAAGATCGCGAAGATGATCATGAGGAGTCCGAGGTAGCACAGCCAGGAAATGAGCCGGCAAGTCAGCGCGATCCGCTTTTCGGTTCCCTCGACGCCGATTGCCTCCAGACCCGCAATCACACCGGTGGCGACGGTGGGATAGAACGCTCCGTAGTTGAACTCGCCGCGAGGATCGAGGTCGCCTCGTTCGAGGTTGCCCATGATGCGATACACCATGGCCGCCTCGTCCATGCTCGAGACTTCGAGCTGTGCCTTCGTATCGATTCCAGTGGGGATGTCGCGAAGAGGGATCAGGACGATCGCGAGAAGGACGGCCAGCAAGCCCCAGCGCAAGACGGTATGGAAGAAAACTCCGGCCATCACCAGCTCGACGATGGCCGCCGTCCGCTCACTGGCTGGCGCCGTCCAGCCGGTTCATGATCGCGGCCGCTCGCGCCTCGATCGCCTGGTAGTCGCGCGCCGCGAGATCGGCCGGGACGAAGAGCGAGCTCACGAATCCGACTCCGTAGGCGCCCGCCTGCAGTACCGGGATGAAATTGTCGAGATCGATCCCCGCGGTAGGAAACAGCTTGAGGTGCGGCAACGGGCCCCGAATCTGCGACACGAACTTGGGGAGGTCGGCAGGCGCGGGGAAGATCTTGATCAAGTCGGCGCCGAGACGATCCGCAATCACCATCTCGGTCGGCGTGAACGTTCCGGGGATGCTCGCGACGCCCAGCTCCTCCGCCGCTTCCAACATCTCTTCATCGACGATCGGGGAAACGAGAAATCGCGCTCCGGCGGACACTGCCTGCTGCGCGTCGGTCGCCGTCAAAACGGTGCCGGCGCCGACCAGCAGCTCTTCTCTCTTGGCAAACTCCTCGATCAGTCCGAGCGCGTTTGGAGTGGTGAGAGTGAACTCGACCATGCGAAAGCCGCCCTCGACGGCGGCTTCCATCGCGCTGCGCGCCGTCTCCGCATCCTTGGCCCGAATGATCGCGCTCACGCGGCGAAGCCCGATCTGATCGATCACCCAGTCTTTGCGTTCGTCGCTCTTCCCCATCACCGATGCTCCCCAGTTCGACTGTTCACTTCGCCGCCACAGTTCCGAGTGCTCATCGATTTCCTCGTGTCATGCGCGGCGTCCTTTGGTGTCCTGTCGAACAGCTGAGGAGCACCATCAACGCAGGCATCAACTCACCGACGCCGCGGTTCCGGGGGCGTAGCCGAGGTTGGGTGCCAGCCAGATCTCCGCTTCCTCGACCGAGACGCCCCTGCGGCGGGCGTACTCCTCGACTTGATCCCTGCCGATCTTGCCGACCGCGAAGTAGCGCGCCTCCGGATGATTGATGTAGAACCCGCTCACCGAGGCAGCGGGCCACATGGCGAAGCTCTCGGTGAGGCGGATTCCGATCCGAGCCTCCACATCCAGAAGACGGAAGAGGATCCCCTTTTCCGTGTGATCCGGACACGCGGGATACCCGGGTGCGGGACGGATGCCGCGATAGCGCTCGCGGATGAGGTCTCCCTTGGTCAGGTTCTCCTCGGCTCCGAATCCGCACTGGATGCGCGCCTGCTCATGGAGATACTCCGCGGCCGCTTCCGCCAACCGATCGGCCAGCGCCTTGAGCAGGATCGCTTGATAGTCATCGCCTGCCCGCTCGAAGCCGGCGACACGATCCTCGATCCCGATGCCCGCCGTCACCGCGAACGCCCCGAGATAGTCGAGAATGCCGCTCTCCTTCGGAGCAAGGAAGTCGGCCAGCGCATAGTAGGTCTGGTTTCCGGCTTTCTCGCGTTGCTGGCGCAAGGTGTGGAACGTCGCGCGAAGCCTGGATCGAGATTCGTCTTCATATAGCTCGATGTCGTCGCCGCGAGAGTTCGCCGGAAAGAAGCCGTGCACCGCACGCGCCTCCAGCCACTGCTCTTCAACGATCTGGTCGAGCATCCGGCGCGCATTGTCGAAGAGCTCGCGCGCGATCGGACCCACCTCGGCGCGCTCCAGAATCGCCGGGTACGAACCGCGCAGCTCCCAGGCGTGAAAGAACGGCGTCCAGTCGATGTATTCCACCAACTCCGCCAGAGGAAGCGTGCGACTCTCGACTCCCAAACGATCGGGACGAGCGATCCCACTCGTCGAGGACGTCGCCTTCGACCCGTTCGATGCTTCCGCGTCTCCCGTCACGAACTCGAACCGTCGCGCCCGCGCTGCCTCGTAGGAAATCAGCTTGGGAGCGTGCTCTGGATACGAGTCGCGCAACGCTTCCTGGCTCTGTTGAACCTCGCGGATGTAGGCGGACTTGCGCTCGCTCAGCAGCTCGGATACCACCCCCACCGCGCGCGATGCGTCCGCCACGTGAACGGTCACTCCGCCGTAAACCGGCGCGATCTTGATCGCGGTGTGCTTGAGGCTGGTGGTGGCGCCGCCGATGAGGAGAGGCATGGTCATGCCGAGCCGTTCCATCTCACTCGCCACATGCACCATTTCATGGAGCGAAGGAGTGATCAGACCGGAGACGCCCACCAGATTCGCCTTCTGATCCTGAGCAGCTTGCAGAATCATGTCCGCGGGAACCATGACTCCCAGATCGATCACTTCGTATCCATTGCAGCGCAGCACCACGCCCACGATGTTTTTGCCGATGTCGTGGACGTCTCCCTTGACCGTTGCCATGACGACCCGGCCTTTGGAGCTTACGCCGGTCCTCTCCCGCTCCGCTTCCATGTACGGCTCGAGATAGGCGACCGCTTTCTTCATGACGCGCGCGCTCTTGACCACCTGCGGGAGGAACATCTTCCCCGCACCGAAGAGGTCTCCCACGATGTTCATCCCGTCCATGAGCGGGCCTTCGATCACCTGGAGCGGTCGCTCGAAAAGACGGCGGGCTTCCTCCGTATCCTCCACGATGAAATCGGTGATCCCGTGCACCAACGCGTGGGACAGCCGCTCCTGCACCGTTCCGTTTCTCCAGGCGGCGATCTCCTCTTCCTTCTCCTCCTCGCCGTGATGCAGCTGCGCGTATTCGGTGATCCGCTCGGTCGCGTCGGGTCTGCGATCGAAGAGAACGTCTTCGATGAGGATGCACAGCTCTTCCGGGACATCCTCATACACAGCGAGTTGCCCCGCGTTGACGATGCCCATGTCGAGACCGGCCTGGATCGCGTGATAGAGGAAGACCGAGTTCATCGCCTTCCGGACCAGCTCGTTTCCTCGGAAGGAGAACGAGAGGTTGCTGACCCCACCGCTGACGCGCGCCAACGGAAAGCGCCTCTTGAGCTCCCGCGTCGCCTCGAGGAAGGAGAGCGCGTACCGATTGTGCTCCTCGATCCCGGTCGCCACGGTCAGGACGTTCGGGTCGAAGATGATGTCTTGCGAAGGGAATCCGATCTCCTCGGTGAGGATGCGATGCGCGCGTGAAAGAATCTCCATTTTGCGATCGGTGTCGGTGGCCTGCCCTTCTTCATCGAACGCCATCACCACGACGGCGTGACCATGCCGTCGGATCTTCCGGGCATGCTCGCGAAAGATTGCCTCGCCTTCTTTGAGGCTGATCGAGTTGACGATCCCTTTCCCCTGAAGGCATTCCATCCCCGCTTCCAGGACCTGGAAGTCGGAGCTGTCCACCATGATCGGAAGGCGCGCAATGTCCGGCTCCGATCCCACCTGATGCAGGAAGGTGCGCATCACCTTGGCCGAGTCGAGCAACCCCTCGTCCATGTTGACATCGAGGATGTTCGCGCCGCCCTCCACTTGATCGCGCGCGACTTCGAGCGCGGTCTCGAAATCGCCGCCGCGGACGAGCCGGGCGAACTTCTTCGAGCCTGTGACGTTGGTACGTTCGCCGATCACAGTGAAGTTGGAATCCTCCGTGATCGTGTAGGGCTCCAGTCCGCTGTATCGCGAATACGGACGCGGCTGGGCAGGAACCCGAGGCGGATGTTTGCGCACCGCCGCTGCGATCGCGCGGATATGAGAGGGCGTCGTCCCGCAGCAGCCTCCGACGACGTTGAGCCAGCCTTGACGGGCGAAGTCCTCCAGGACAGTCGCCATCATCTCCGGAGTCTCGTCGTAGCCGCCGAACGCGTTGGGAAGCCCGGCGTTCGGATGGCAGCTGACGAAGCGGTCGCAGATCCGGGCCAGCTCGCCCACGTGAGCGCGCATCATCTCCGGACCGAGCGCGCAGTTGATGCCGATCGCGAACAGGTCGGCGTGGGCGATCGAGTTGTACGCCGCTTCGACTGTCTGCCCCGAAAGAGTACGCCCGCTCGCATCGGTGATCGTGATCGAGGCGATGACCGGGACACGGTATCCCCGTTCCGCGAACAGCTCGTCGATCGAAAAAAGAGCGGCCTTCAGGTTGAGCGTGTCGAAGGCGGTTTCGACGAGGAGCAGATCGGCTCCGCCATCGAGCAGGCCCTGCGCAGCTTCGCGATAGGAGGCGCGCAGCTCCTGGAAGGTGACATTGCGCAGCGACGGATTGTTGACGTCCGGGGAAAGCGATGCGGTGCGATTGGTCGGACCGATCGATCCGGCCACGAATTTCCAGACGGTCGGGCTTCCGGCCGGCCAGAGCGCGTCTCCGTTCGGACCGTTCGAACGTGCGTCGCCATGCGCTCGTTGTGGTTCCTTCGCGCCCGCGCGATCGGCCTTCTCCTTGCCGGTCATGCCGGCGGCTTGCTCCATCCATCCGTCGACTGCTCGCCGGGCCGCTTCCGCCGCGGCTCTGTTGATCTCGTAGGCGAAGGACTCGAGCTTGTAATCCGCGAGCGAAACGGACGTGGCGGTGAACGAGTTGGTTTCGACGATATCGGCGCCCGCTTCGAGGTACTCCCGGTGGATCGATTCAATGATCGATGGCTGCGTAATCGAGAGCAGATCGACGCATCCTTTGACGTCCTTGGGATGATCGGCGAAGCGGTCCCTCCGGTAATCCGATTCCGTGAGATCGAACGACTGGATCCGCGTTCCCATCGCCCCGTCGAGGATCAGGATCCGCCCCGAAGCGATGGCACGCAGAGCCGCGCCCGCGCGTTCGGCACGCGCACGAAGCTGCGCCAGATCACTGGCAGAGGGATGGTTCATAGAGAGCACCTCGTTTCCGCGTCGACGCGCTCGTGCGCCTTCGGATCGGACCGACTCATCGTGGAGCCGGCGCATCGCTGGCTTTGGCGACAATCCTCACGAACCGCTCAGTCGCGGCATACGCTTCTTCCAGCTGCGGAGTCCATCCGGCGAACGGATGCACCGCGCCGAGGGTGTGGGTTCCACCTTCGATCTCGTTCAAGACGCCGCGAGAGGGATCGAAGGCCGACTGGCGATACCAGCGATGGATCCGCCGAGCCTCTTCGATCGGGACCGACTCATCGGCGCTTCCATGGATGACCACCAGAGGTGTACCCCGCTTGGCGATGAGGCCGACCGCTCTCTCGATATCGAGTCGGTCCGCATTGCGCTCGACGTCTTCTTGAAAGCCTGTCCCGATCGACATCGCCTGGCCAGTGCGCGAATTCCAGATCGTCGCCGACTTGCCCGCCTTCCAGGACGCGCGCATCTCCGGATCCCAGGCTCGATCGAAGGTGGAAATGCTTCCCCAGAGGATCACTCCGGCAATTTCCCGCGCACCATGCTCGGAGGCCGCGATGAGGACGTCGCCTGCTCCGCGTGAATGTCCCATCAAGAAGATCCGGTCCGGATCGATGTGCAGCTCGCGCGTCGCCGCGAACACCGTATGGACGTCGAAAAGCTCCTTCGAGATCGTGTTGCGCTCGAACTTGTCCAGCGCGGAGAAGTCGACCCCGTCCGGGCCGACTCCGTTGTGACTCAGGTCGAAGCGAACCGCCGCGATTCCCGCACTGGCGAAACGCTCGCAGATCGCGGACCACGGCCCCCAGTCCTGGAACCCTTTGAACCCATGGACGAACACGACCACGGGGGGCGCGACCGCGGCCGGGGCGGAGTCCGGCCCGATCGGGAGGTGCAGATGTCCGCGGATCGGCTCTCCCTCCGCTCCGATCAAACGAAACTGGACGCTAGACAAATCCCCTCCCGTTGCTGCGCGGGTATCCCGGCGAATTTAGCACAACGCCGTGGTATCCTCGCGCCTCGCTCCTTCCCGGTCGGCTGGGGAGATGAACCCAAGGAGAATCGATGCAGACCAAGAAGCCTCGCCGCACTCCCGTGGAGGCGCGGTCCGACTCAGCACGCAATCGCCGCGCTCCGCAGCAAGGGCAGGTCCGCGCGGCAGGGAGCCGGCCCGCGCCGCGCGCCCCCAGCACTTCCGCAGATTCCAAGGTCGAATCCGGTGTCAGCCGCGCCGCGGCGGCGAAACGACCGATGACGTCGGAGGACTTGTGGGCGCTCCCACGAGTCTCCTCGCCCGTTCCGTCCCCAGATGGGAAGTCCCTCGTCGTCAGCGTGACCACCTGTTCGGTCGACGCAAATCGCGGAGTGTCGCGACTGTGGATCGTCCCCGCGGACGCGGACGATGCCGGTACGGGTGCACCGGGAGATCGCGCTCGCACATTGACCGCCGCCGACAAATCGGCCAGCAATCCAGCCTGGAGTCCCGACGGCCGACGCATCATTTTCACTCGTAAACCCGAAGGCGAAAAGGGGG
>CAMPIC010000109.1 GCA_946886185.1 uncultured bacterium | reverse complement strand
AGATGGAGCTCTCCCATTCCGGAGATCACCGTCTGACCGGTGTTTTCGTCGATCTTGACCTTGAACGTAGGATCGTCTCCCGCGAGCTTGGCGAGAGCCGCCTGCACCTTTTCCTCTTCCGCGGAGCTGCGCGCTTCCAGCGAAGCGGAGACGACCGGCTCGGGGAACTCGATCCCTTCGAGCAAGACCGGCTCGCCCACGCACAGAGTGTCGCCCGTGGCCGCGAGCTTGAGGCCGGTAAAGACCACGATGTCGCCCGCAACCGCTTCGTCGAGCTGCCTGCGCTTGTCGGCGTGCACGCGGAACAATCGCGCCACCCGCTCGCTCGTTCCCAGGCGCGGAATGAGCACGGTCGTTCCCGGCTCCACCTTCCCGGAATAGATCCGCACATAGCTCGCGCGCCCGCGCTCGCGCTCGGTGTGCGTCTTGAAGACGAGCCCGAGGAAAGGCGCTTTCACTTCAGCGGGACGGACCACCCGCTCGCCCGTCTTCTGTTCCACCGCGACCGGCGGCGGCACTTCATCAGGCGCGGGCAGGTAGTCGACGATGGCATCGAGCAGCGGCTGAATGCCTCGATTGCGCAAAGATGCGCCGGAAAGCACCGGCACGAGATGGCCGTCGATCGTGCCCCGGCGCAGGCCTCGCCGAACCTCTTCGCCCGTCAGCTCGCGCCCGTCGAGAAAGGCGGCCAGCAGCTCGTCATCTTCGCCGGCCACGGCCTCGATGAGCGCGCTCCGATAGCTCTCGTAGCGCGCTTGCTCTTCCTGCGGGACCGGCTTGCGCTCGAAGGTGACTCCCTGGTCGGCATCGCTCCAGACCAGCATCTCCCCCGCGAGCACATCGACCACGCCGGAGAAATCGCTGCTCGCTCCCACCGGGAAGTGGGTCACCGCCGGCTTCGCGCCCAGTTTGGTGCGGAGCTCCTCGACCGCGTTCTCGAAGTTCGCCCCCAGCCGGTCCATCTTGTTGACGAACACCACGCGCGGCACGCGATAGCGATCGGCCTGATGCCAGACCATTTCCGATTGCGGCTCCACGCCTCCCACGCCGCACAGCACCACCACCGCTCCGTCGAGGACGCGCAACGACCGCTCCACTTCCGCGGTGAAGTCGACGTGCCCGGGAGTGTCGATGAGATTGATCTGATAGTCGCGCCATTCGAGGCGAGTCGCCGCGGAGACGATCGTGATCCCGCGTTCCCGCTCCTGGTCCATCCAATCCATCTGGGTGGAGCCGGCATCGACTTCCCCGAGCTGGTGAGAGACTCCGGTGTAGAACAGGATCCGTTCCGTGGTAGTGGTCTTGCCGGCGTCGATGTGCGCGATGATTCCGAGGTTGCGAAGCCTCGAAAGTGCCGATTTCTTCATCAGTGCAGAGTAACACCAAGCTCGGCGCTCTGGTATCCTGCACGTAGTCGGGAGGTTGCCGAGGAGCTGCACGGAGCCTGCTGCAATGTTGCCAAGGTTGTACCCACGTCCCTTCGAGAAGCCCGCTCCGGTCTTTCAAAGCGGAGCTTCCGGCGGCCGGCGCCTGAGTCGCCGGATCGCTTTCCTACGTCACCGCCATCGGCAAGCGCTCGTTGCAGCGGGGATATGCTCGCTCGCGATGCACGCCGTTCTGGGATTCGCGGTCCGACGCTATTCCCCCCTCGCGCATCCCGAACCGGTCGTGGGCTACCGCGAAGGGATCGATGTCATCGAGCTCGCCCCGATCGATCCGGAGCTTCCCGTCGAGAAAGAATCCTCCGTCGCGAGACCGCCCCACGGAGCGCTCCTCGCGATCGAGATGGAAGCGACTCCCGACCCGGAAATCGCGCGCGGTCCCGAGCTGCCGACCGCACCGCGCTCGTTTCCGCGCGAGCAAGTCGCCGAGCCCGCGCCGCCGATCGACGAGGGCGAGCCGACGCTGCGGATCGAGCTGCGGGAAGACTGGACGGTCGATCCCTCCTCTCCCGAAGCCGCCTACTCCGACCAGTTCAATCCGATCCGCCTGGTCGTTCCGGAGTATCCGGAGCTGGCCGTCGCGCGCGACATCCAGGGACTGGTCAAGCTGGAGGCGGAGGTGGGAGCGAACGGAAAGGTGCTGCAGGTTCACGTGCTGCACGCCGACGATGGGAGCCTTGCGATGTCGGCCGCCCACGCGCTCCTGCTCTGGGAGTTCCACCCGTTCGTCCTTCAGGGCGCGCCGCGTCCCTTTCGGATCGTGGTCCCGTTTCGTTTCCGCATCCAGGACCGCGGCGAGGGTTGAACGGCGTGGCCGCGACGATTTCTGCGAGCATGTCCGGGCCATGCGGTGCTCGTCCGTCGATGTTTCTGCGCTGCCCGCCAAGGGAACGATTCGCTCAGTCGCGCAGCAGCCCGAGCTCTCGCGCGTGCTGCGCGGCATAGGCGACGTAGAGATCGGAAGACTCCGCGACCTGGGCGCGCTCCGCGTCTTCCAGCTCTCTGCGCACCCGCGCGGGCGTCCCGATCACGAGGGAGTGGGGCGGAACCACCATTCCCGGGGAGACGATCGCGCCCGCCGCCACCAGCGCTCCTTCCCCGATGCGCGCGCCGTCCAGAATGCGCGAGCCCATTCCGATCAACGCCCCGTCCTCGACCGTACAGCCGTGCAGGATGGCGGCATGTCCCACCGTGACGCGATCTCCGATCTCGAGCGGGTGCGTCTCTCCGGTGACGTGAAAGACGCACAGATCCTGCACATTGGTGCGCTTTCCGATGCGGATCCAATGGACATCTCCACGCACCGAGGCGTTGTACCAGATCGAGCTTTCCTCGCCCAGCGTGACGTCGCCGATGACCATCGCGCCGGGGGCGATGAACACGGAAGCGGCGAGGCGTGGACGGTGGCCCCGGTGGGGCAAGAGGCGCGCGTCGGGAGAGACCCAGGCGGTGGACGGCATCGATTCCTCCGGAACGGTGACGGGAGTGAATGCTCGTTGCGTCGCGTGAGAAGACAACCCGCGACTTTGGATCGCGGTCTCAGAAGCTGAACTTGCCGAAATCCTTCGGATTCAGATTCTCCAGGTACGCCTTGAGCTGCTTCGCGCGCTCTTCATCGGTCGTGACCTGCTCTCCGGCGGCCGGGTCCGATTGCACCAGTCGATCGAGCTCATCGGTGAACAGCTTCGGAGTGACGAAGATGCGCGCCTTGCTCTTGAGCGCGATCGCCAGCGAGTCGCTGGGCCGTGCATCGACGGCGATGATCTCTCCGTCGCGCTCCAAGTAGATCTTGGCGAAGAAGGTGTTCTCCCGGAGATCGGTGATTTCGACGCGGGGGACCTTCGCTCCCAACCCCTTCAGCATCGCGATCATCAGGTCGTGACTGAGAGGGCGCGGAAACCGGCGGCCCGCGATCTCCATGGCGATGGCATTCGCTTCGGGAGGTCCGATCCAGATCGGTAGCTTCTTGCTTCCCTCGAGGCTCTGCAGGATGACCACGGGGAAGTTGTTCTTGTCGTCGAGCGCGAGGCTCCACACTTTGACTTCGATCACGGGGCCACCTCCGTCCCCGTGGAAACCTGCTTGCGGATCTGGCGCATCTGATCCTGCTCCGCGAGCCCTTCACCCAGGTTGTCCAGCATCCAGCGGGCCGAGGCGACGAGCTCGTCGTCCGGATACAGCTCGATCATCTTCTCCAGCTCTTCGCGCGCCCCTTCGTACTCCTGGAGCTCGTCGGCGAGCACGAAACCGGTCATGAACTGGGCTTGCGGAGCGAGCGGGCTGCCGGGATGGTCCTCCACGAGCGCGCGGTAATAGGCGATTTGATTGCGCGGATCGGCCTCCGAGCTTGCCAGGCGCATGACCTGATCTTCGGGGATCAAGGTGGAGGCATACCGGATCCAGGCATCCTCGAAGATCTCCCCCTTCGCATCCTGGACCGCCTTCTCGTGCACCTCCGTGAAGAGGCGGTTCACTTCCTTCTTGTACAAATCTTCGCGAATGATTTCCTGCACTTCCTCGAAGGCGCGCGACCGCGCCTCCATCCGATCGTAGGCGTGGAAGATCGCCCACCCGATGGAGGTCTGTATCGGATCGGAAATCTCGTGGTCCTGGAGCTGCATGATCGCCTGATCGAGATTGGTCTCGGGGAAGCCTTTCACCTCCACGTTGTAGGAGATCGTGCCGAGCTGCCCTCCCAGATGCCGCGTCACCTCGTGGCGGGAATAGGTCCGGGCCAGCTCCGCGAAGTCCTCGCCGGCGCGGGCCCGGCGCGCCAGATCGGCCGCCTCAGCCTGCGTCTCCACCAGGATGACCGAAGCGCGCACGCGCGGCGCGGCCTGCCACTGGTCCGGATTCTCGTCGTAATAGGCTCGAACCTGTTCGTCGGAAATCTTCACCACGTCGTAGACCGCTTTCTTCGACGCGTGATTGGAGAGGATGAACTTGCGGGAGAGATCGAGCACGGAGAGGAACTCGGGATCGCCATCCCATCCGTTCTGCTCCGCGAGATAGACCCAGCCGTATTGGTTGAAGGTCTGCTGCAGGACCTGCCGCTTCTGCTTGAAGTCGTTCATACCTTCCGCGCCCTTCATGGCGGGAAGTTGCACATCGATCTTGTGGAGCAGATCGCGGACGCGGATGGTGCGATCTCCCATCTGCGCCAGCACCAGATCGTCGAGAGGATGGCCGGAAGGGGGTGATGAAACCGCCGCCGGCTCCTTGGCGCAGGAACCGGCCCAGATGCCGAACGTCGCGAGCCACGCAACCAAGAGGAGATAGGGGCTCGAGAACCGTCCTCGGCGCCCCCCCGGGAGTTCGCTGTTCACTGCTCGATCCTCTCCGCGCCGGTTCGCACGCGTGCCGGCCGGCGCGCGCCGCTGAGACGCGCGTCGCCCGGCGATCTCACTCCTTGGTGACGAGGACGCGCACCTTGCCTTCGACTTCCTGGAACACCTTGACCGGCACGTGGTACACCCCCAGCTCCCGGAGCGGTTCCTCGAGCTGGATCTGCTTGCGGTCGATCTGGACGCCCTTGGCCACGATCGCCTGGGCGATGTCGGCGCTCGTCACCGAACCGAAGAGCTTGCCGTCGTCCCCGGCCTGCACCTTGATGTGGACGCTCACCTTGTCGAGCTGCGTCGCCACTTTCTGCGCGTCGGTGCGCGAGCGATCTTCGCGGCCGCGGCGAACCCGCTCCGCTTCCTTGAACATCTGCGCGCCGGCGCTGGTCGCCTCCATGCCGAGCTTGCGAGGAAGGAGGAAGTTGCGCGCATAACCGCGCGCGACCTTCACCGTTTCCCCGCGGCGACCTACCCCGTCCACGTTTTCGAGAAGGATGATCTCCATCGGACTGCGTCTCCTCTGCAGATCCGGGAAGACCCCGCCAGTGCGGCGTTCCCGGACTCGATTGAATGAATGCTCTTCCGGGCGGCGCGCGGTCACAGCCGACGCGCCGGCAACCGCTACGACTCCGATTCGTGCGCGAGCGGAGACTCTTCCCCGGCCGTCACAGGCGAGAGCTCGCCCGCACCGGGAGAAGACGGAAGCCCCTCTCCAGAAGGACCAGGCGAGAGCGTACTCGCAGCCGGAGCAGCCCCAGCCTCCGCCGGCGCCTCACCGGAAGCGCCCGACTCGGCCTCCGCGTCGCGCGGGCGAGGCCGCGGGGTGTCCGCGATGACGGTCAGGTGGCGGAGGAGCCGCTCGTTGATCCGGAAGCGCTTCTCCAGGTCCGCAGGCACCTCCGCGATAGCGGTGTACCGGAACATGACGTAGTAGCCTTCGTGCTGGCGCTCGATCTCATAGGCCAGCCGGCGCTTTCCCCACCGCTCGAGCTGGACGATCTCGCCTCCCTTGCCGGTGATGCCGGACTCGACCGTCTGGATCTCCTTTTCGAGCTCCGCCTCTTCGAGGTTGGTCCGCAACACGATCGTGGTTTCGTACTCTCGCAATGGTTCGTTCCTTCTCCGCGCTCCCTCGAGGGGGACGGTCGGGATTGGTTGATGGTGCTCCCGCGCGCGCCGTCCCGAACAGCCGCGCACGATGGAACGGAGGCCCCGCTACTGGAATAGCGCGCGCAATCCTCCGTGGAGCTCGATGATCAGGGGCGTGAACACGAGCGAAACGATCGCCATCAATTTGAGCAGGATGTTGAGCGCCGGTCCCGCTGTGTCCTTGAAAGGGTCCCCCACGGTGTCGCCGACCACGGCCGCTTTGTGGGTATCCGATCCCTTCCCGCCGAAGTGCCCAGACTCGACGTGCTTCTTGGCATTGTCCCAGGCGCCTCCGGCATTGGCAAGCATGAGCGCGAGAGGGACGCCGCTGATGAGCGAGCCAGCCAGCAGTCCCGCGAGCGCTTGGGGACCGAGGACGATCCCCATGACGAGGGGAATCGCGACCGCGAGCACTCCGGGGACGATCATCTCCTTCAGCGCCGCCCGGGTCGTGATATCGACGCATCGGGCGTAGTCCGCTTTCGCGTCCGGGCGGCCTTCGAGCAGGCCGGGGATTTCTCTGAACTGGCGGCGCACCTCGTTGACCACCCCCATGGCCGCCCGCCCGACCGCGCGCATCGTGTCGGCGGCGAAGATGTAGGGCACGACTCCTCCGATGAAGAGCCCCGCCAGCACGTAGACGTTGGTCACGTCGATGGAGAGCTCCGTCACGCCGAGCGCCGCCATGACCGCCTCCTTGTACGCGGTCACGAGCGCGAGCGCGGTGAGGGCGGCCGAGCCGATCGCGAATCCCTTGCCGATCGCCGCGGTGGTGTTCCCGGCCGCGTCGAGCGAATCGGTGCGCTTGCGCACGTCGGGGGGAAGATGGGCCATCTCGGCGATGCCGCCCGCGTTGTCGGCGATGGGACCATAGGCGTCGACCGCCACCGTCATGCCGGTGGTGGCGAGCATCCCGAGCGCGGCCAACGCGATTCCGAAAGAGCCGGCCAGATACCAGGCCAGCAGGACGGCGAGCGAGATGAGGATCACCGGCAGCACTGCGGAGCGCAGTCCCGTCGCGAAGCCCGCGATGATGTTGGTCGCGGCGCCGGTCTGCGACGCCTCGGCAATCTTCTCGACCGACTTGCCGGAGGTGTAGATCTCGGCGACGAAGCCGATGACGATGCCCGCCACCAGCCCTCCCACCGTCGCGAGGAAGTAGTTCATCCCGAGATCCGGATACACTCCGAAGGAGATGCCGGCCGCTCCCGCCACGAAAAAGATCGCGGCCGCCACCACGCCCTGACGCAGCGCCGCCTGTGGATTGCCGCCTTCCGTCATGCGGACGAAGAACACTCCCAGAATCGATGCGACGATCCCGGCCACCACCGTCAGCATGACGTAGGAGATGGCTTCGGTGGTGGGGACCTCCGCCACCGAATGAGCGATCACGATGGCGGAGATGATCGCTCCCACGAAACTCTCGAAGAGATCGGCGCCCAAACCCGCGACGTCGCCGACGTTGTCCCCCACGTTGTCCGCGATCACGGCCGGATTGCGCGGATCGTCCTCGGGGATTCCCGCTTCGACCTTTCCGACCAGGTCGGCGCCGACGTCGGCCGCCTTGGTGTAGATCCCTCCTCCGACGCGCGCAAAGAGCGCCACGGTGGAGGCGCCCATGGAGAATCCGGCGATGGAAAGGGCGGCTTGCTCCATGCCGCTCGTCGCCCAGATCGCGGCGAAGACCGCGGCGAGCCCGAAGATGCCGAGTCCCGCCACGGTCATGCCCATGACGGCGCCGCCCGGAAAGGCGACGCCGAGCGCGGCGTTGAAGCTGATGCGCGCGGCCGCCGCGGTCCGACAGTTGGCCGCGGTGGCGATGCGCATGCCCACGAAGCCGGCCACGGTGGAGCAGAGCGCACCCACCAGGAAAGCGATCGCGGTCAGGACGCCCAGACCGCCGATCACCAGGAGCGCCATCATCACCGCCACGAAGATCGCGATGCTGATGTACTCGCGGCGCAGGAACGCCATCGCGCCTTCGCGGATGAAGCCCGCGATCTCC
>CAMPIC010000108.1 GCA_946886185.1 uncultured bacterium | reverse complement strand
ACGCGAACTCCGTGCCCGCGGCGGTCTGCCGGCCGGCGAGGCCGCGTCGCGCTTGCACCGCGGAACGGACCAGAACCTCTTCGAGCTGCGCCGGAAACGCGGGCACCGGCAGGAGGCGGAGGTCGCCGGCCAATCGCTCGTGCGCGCGCACCTCGGCGGCGCAGGCGGGACAGTCGCGGACCTGGGCCGCTATCCGAACCCGTTGCTGCGGCTCGAGCTCGCCGAGGGCGAACTCCAGCAGGAGCGAACGGTCGCATGTGCATGGCTTCATCGTCATCGCGAGCGCCTTCGAGCTTTCGGAACGGCCGGATCGACCTCCAGCCTTACGGGCCGGGTCCGATCCAGGTTTCGGAATCTGGCCATGTCAGGCTTTCCCTTCCAGATCGGTCCCCTCGAGCCAGGACCGGAGCTGGTGGTGCGCGCGATGCAGGCGCGCCTTCACCGTCCCGAGCGGCAGATCCAGAGTCTCGGCGATCTCGTCATACGATCGCTCCTGGACGTACCGCAGCTCGATCGCGACCCGATAGTGGGGCGGGAGGCGTTGCATGAGCTCGGCAAGACGTTCCCTCCTCCGCGTCTCCGCATAGTCCGCCGAAGGAGTCATGCCGGGATCGAGGAGCTGCATCTCGGGACGATCGTCCTTTTCGGGGTCCGCGTGGATGCTGACCGTCTGCACGCGCCGCTTGCGCAGGAAGTCGATCGTCTGGTTGCTCGCGATCTTGAAGATCCAGGAGGAGAAATTTCGTGTGGAATCGAACTGCTCCAAGGACCGGAAGACCTTCACGAAGCTCTCTTGGGTGAGATCGCGCGCATCGTCGTCGCTCGCCACCATCCGATGGATCAGGCCGTAGACGGGACGCTCATAACGCTGGACCAGAATACGGAACGCTTCCTCTTCGCCGGAGAGACAGCGCTGGACGATCTCGGGGTCGGAGGCACTCATGAGCTACCGAAGGTCCGAAATCGCCGGCGGTGAGGGCGCGGCCCCGAGGCGACGGAGAGAGCCGCGCGGCCCGAAACGCGTTCGGAAGCCGCCCCGCGGAAGCGGGCGAAAGCGGCCGGTCTCTCCCGGGGTGGATGACACTGACAATCGATTGACATCCATCATCTTAGACGCCCTGGCGAAGGATATGGGGCCTCCTACCCACTGTCAAGGGAACCGGCACCGGACGACTTCGACCCGGGATCGGATCCTGCGTGCCGGACTCGGGGAGCGGCGCCTTGACGCGCTCTCGGCTTTGTCGCTAGCGTTCGAGCCCCGGCGTACTTGCGTTCTTCCATACCGGCGATCGCCTCTGGCATGCGGCATCGTCACCATCCTGGATCGCGGAGGCCCGAGACTGATGACTTCGATCGAACAGGTTCACGCGCGCGAGATTCTCGACTCTCGCGGAAATCCCACCGTGGAGGTGGAGATCCAGCTCGAGAGCGGAGTCCAGGGGCGGGCCGCGGTTCCGTCGGGGGCTTCCACGGGCGAGCATGAAGCGCTCGAGCTCCGCGACAAGGACGCGACACGGTACGGTGGCAAGGGAGTGCGGCAGGCGATCGGGAACATCCTCGATCGCATCGCTCCCGCGCTCCTCGGACACGATGCGCTCGACCAGATGGGCCTCGATCGGATCATGCGCGATCTGGATGGGACCGAAAGCAAGTCGGCGCTCGGGGCCAACGCGATCCTCGGGGTCTCCCTGGCCGCGGCCCGCGCCGCCGCGGGCGCACTCGATCTGCCGCTCTATCGGTATCTTGGAGGAGTCCGCGCGCACGTCCTCCCGGTGCCGATGATGAACGTGCTGAACGGCGGAGCGCATGCGGACAACAACGTCGACATCCAGGAGTTCATGATCCTTCCAGTGGGTGCGACGCGGTTCGCGGAGGCGCTGCGCATGGGAGCGGAGGTGTTCCATTCGCTCGCCAAGGTTCTGGAGCGGCATGGGTATTCGACCGCGGTGGGAGACGAAGGAGGGTTCGCCCCGAACCTCCAGTCGAACCGGCAGGCGCTCGAGCTCTTGATGGAGGCGATCGAGAAGGCGGGATACAAACCGGGGGAGGAGATCGCGCTCGCTCTCGATTGCGCCGCCACCGAGTTCTACTTCGACGGAAAATACATCCTCGAAGCGGAAGATCACCAGAGCTATGGCGCGCGCGAGCTGATCGAATTCTATCGAAAGCTGATCGACGATTTCCCGATCGTCTCGATCGAGGACGGCCTTTCGGAAGACGACTGGGAAGGCTGGCGCATGATGACCGAGGAGTTCGGATCGCGCATCCGGCTGATCGGGGACGATCTTTTCGTCACCAATCCGGCACGGCTGCGGCGCGGGATCGAAGAGCGCTGCGCAAACTCGATCCTGATCAAGCTCAATCAGATCGGCACCCTCACCGAGACTCTGGAAGCGATCGAGGTGGCGAAGACCGCCGGCTACGCGAGCGTGATCTCGCACCGCTCGGGCGAAACCGAGGACACCTTCATCGCCGACCTCGCGGTCGCGACCAACGCCGGATTCATCAAGACAGGATCGCTGGCGCGCTCGGAGCGGGTGGCGAAATACAATCAATTGATCCGGATCGAAGAAGAGCTCGGCGATGAGGCATACTATCCGGGAGCTCTGGCGCTGCGACGTTAGCGGCCGGCGACGGCGGCACGTTCGCCGCGGCGTTGACATGAGCGCCGGGCCGTAGCATCGAGGATGATCCGGTTCGCAGATTTTGCGCCAGGGATTGGGCGCTCTGCTCGCGAAAGGACCGCAGATGGACGGAGGGAGTCGATCCTCGCCCCCGCGAAAAGCGTGGGAGTCGCAAGATCCGCTCGTGCGCAAGTATCTCCGGTATCGGAGCGCATCCCCGACGCCGAGCGAGACCTCCGAAGAGGCGGCTCGCCCCGACGGACCCACTCCGCGCGCGAGCGAATTGTCCTCTCGCACCGAAGGACCTGCGCCTCGGCCGAGCGGAAAGTCATCCCGCAGCCAGGGATCCGCTTTCCGCACCGACGGACGGAACCCTCGCACAGAGTCACACGTGGTCGACGACGACGCGAGCTCGTCCCCGAGAGGACGACCTGTCTCTGCCGCGGAGCCGAATCTCGTTCCGGATCGCGGATTGCGGTCGAGGCTCTTCAGTGACCGGGATGGAGCCATCCCCTCCGCGCGTCCATCCCGCGGTCCGCATGGAATCGATCCGGCATGGTATGCGCATCGACCCTGGAAGTCCGCGCGCGCCCGCATCCTCCCCTTGCTGTTCCTCCTGGGCGGAGCATGGATCGCGCTTTCTCTGGTTTTTGGGACGAACGGAGTGGTGCGGCTCTGGGAGCTGAAGGCGCGGGAGAAACATCTCCAGGCGAAACTGGAAGAGGTCTCGGAGGAGCACGACGAGCTGCAACGGGAGCTGGAGGAGCCGGCGCCGCTCGCCTTGGAGCGCTCCGCGCGGGAAAAATTCGATCTGCAGCGGCCCGGCGAGATCGTCTACCGGTTTCCTCGCGTGCCCGCGGAAACGTTTGCCCACCCGGACGCGCCGGCATCCGACGGCGCCGCTCCGCAGGCAGATGGGCCCGCGCCCGAGGAGCCGACTCCGGCCGAGCCCGCCGCATCAAAATAGGAAACGCTTTCCTCCGAACTGCGGCCATCCTCCGAGCCTGGAGGGAAATCGAGGCGCTTCCTCAAACAGGGGAACCGACCTTATCGATGATGGGTTCTCTGTGGCGTTGACAGACCCGGCATGCATCGCTAAGGTTCGTCTTTCAGTTTGCTGCGGGGTGGAGCAGAGGTAGCTCGTTGGGCTCATAACCCAAAGGTCGCTGGTTCGAATCCAGCCCCCGCTACCATATATGGAAAGGTCGGAGAAGGATTCTTCGGCCTTTCCTCATCGCAGCGGAAGGTCGGAGAAGGATTCTCCGGCCTTTCTCGTTTGGCGGCGAAGCGTCCCGAGACAAGGGTCCGCCGACCTTTCTGGTTTGCGGCGAAGCGTCCCGAGAGAGGATTCTCCAACCTCTCCTGCGCCGTTCTATCGATGCCACAGGGCGCGCAGCCGCAGCGTCGCGTACGGCGTGCTCTCCTTGAGACGATGATCGCGATCGGTGATCCAATCGACGCTCGTTTCCAGATGGATCCGCAGGTTGGCGGCCGGCTCATAACGCACGCCGAACCCCCCTCCCCATCGCTGCTCGATCCGGCCGCTCAGCTCGTGCGCGGGGGTGTCTGGATTCTGGATCGCGCGCGGATCATCCCTCGGGTACCAGGGCTGACCGATCCGTCCTTCGCCGCGCCGCGTGAGGTGGAGCATTCCGTCCATTCCCCAATCAGGGTTGGCCTGCCAGTGCGCGCCGGCGCGCACTCGCTCGACGTCGGGTCCGAGCGGGTAGCCGAGCGGCTTTCTCTGGTGCGACCAGTCGCTGTTCTCGTAAGAGACGCTGTAGGTGTGGTTGTACACCTTGGCCGCTTCCAGATCGAAGCGCAGGTTCCCCGCGGGCCCGAGCAGGCGCTCTCCCCCGATCACGAATCCGAGACGCGTGGGCATGTCGGCGGTTTCGGTGGCCACATCGTCCAGGAGCATGGCGGACCAGATGGCGTAGCGCGATCCGGTCCGCATCACATCGAGCTGATAGAGCACGTTGTTCCGGATCTGCGCGGCTCCTTGGGAAGTCGTCTCATCCTGCCCGTGCAGCCGCTCCACGATCGTGTACGGAACCAGCCCGATCACGTAGAGAGCTTGAAGCGGAGTTCCGCGGAAAATCGCGCCTTCGGTAAACCCGATGGACCATCCGGACGACGGCGACCAATCGAGACGATGCGCGGCAAGGTTCTTTTCCGCGCCCGCCTGCAGCACTCCCAGGACCGTTCGAAAGCGCGCTCGCGAGCCCAGCGACACTTCGACTTCCCACTGATCGACAGGAGGAGCGTTCGCATCGAGCAGGAGCGTGCCGTCGATCGGAGAGCCCCAGGCCTGACGCATCCTCCCCAGCCGCGCGCTCACGATGGATCCCGCATAGCCTGCGTACACTTCATCGAGGAAGAGCAGGATGTCGGTGTGGTTGACGATCGCATCCGCGAACCTGCGCCCGCCGGGGACCTCGCCGATGAAGAGATCTTCGTGCAGAGAGAGGTGTGAGGAGAGATGCGCGGTGCCGCGCAATCCGGCGCGCGCGCTCGGCCCCCAATCGACCTCCCCTTCTTCCCAGACTCCGTCGAGCCACGCGTATGGACGAAGCTCGATCGTCCCCTCTCCGATCGGGATCTCGGCAGCAGCTCGGACCGGCGCAACGGACGCCGAATCCCCCAGCTCGGCCAGCTCCGCGGAGAGCTCACGCTCCACGCGAAAGCGCGCCCAGGACTGCGCATCTCCACGCGACTCCGCGAGGAGCCGCGCGAGCTCCATGCGCGTGCGCGGCCGCAGCATCCACACGCGCGTGGGAAGCGCCCCTTCGAGCACGAGCGTGCGCAAGTCGTCATGGATGGGATGATCCGGGGGCAGCCACTCCGGACCGTGCCGCAGCGGCTCTGCGTCACCGCGAGACGACGCGCCGAGGACGAAAACGCACACGAGGAGCAGTGCGAGACGGAATCGAGAAAGAAATCCCGATCGGCTTCGAGAGTGTCCGCATTCCGACGTGCCGGTCCGGCCGCAGGACGCGGGGTGTCCCCTCGAGGCGCGCAGCGTTTCTCCGAAGGTCATTGAAGAAGTGCGAGCCGCAGCCAATCCGGGAGGCGGACCGCGCGTCCGGTGGCGCGGTCGACCGGGACGTGCGCCGTTTCCGCTTCCACGAGAGGGACGTCATCGCGAAACATCCGGTAGGTGAAGCGGATCTCGCGCGTGCGGATCTCCGAGATGGTCGTCTCCACGCGCACCAGGTCGTCGTAGCGGGCTGGTTGGCGAACTCGGAGTGTCGCCTCGGTCACCGGAAGGGAGAGACCGCGCTCTTCCACGCGCGCGTAGGCCAGCCCCCGATCGCGCAAGAGCTCGGTCCGGCCGATTTCGCACCAGGTGAGGTATCGGCCGTTGTAGACCACGCCCATCTGATCGGTGTCGGCAAAATATACCCGGATGTGCGTCGAACCGCCTACCTGGGAGAGACCCTCGGGTTGGGACATCAAACTCCTCCGACGGCGGACGGTACCAGATTCCTTGTCTCCGCTCATCGGTGACCGGTATACTTGGAAAGTGTTTGCATAGGAGAAGTCCTGGATGATGGTCCGCTCGATCAGCCGGTTCGTCGCCTTGCTCGGGTGTCTCGGGGCGCTCTCGTGCCCCCTCTCCGCGCATGCCAAAGTCGCCCCTGGCGATCCCTTCCCGGTCTGGAGCCTGAACGACCTCTCCGGTCATGCCCACGAAGTCGGCAGCATCGGCAACGTCACCCTCCTCTACTTCCTCGGGAGCGGATGCAACATCTGCGCGGATCTCGCCCGCGAAATCGAGGAAGATGTCGTCGATCTGTTCGACGACGAGCTCAAGGTGTATGCGATCGACTCGTTGGACGGCAGCGAGGAGGATCTCTCCCGCTTGCGCGACGAGGCGGGCGTCTCCTTCCCGTTCCTCCGCAACGGCAGCTCGCTCACCGCGGCCTGCGGAATCTCGTGGCACGCGATCATGGTGGTGGACGACGAAGGGATCATCAAATACGTCTCGGAAGGAGCGAACGCCGGCATCTATCGCCGCCATGAGCTCCAGGAGACGATCGAGCAGATCGTCGGCCACGTCGCCGACACGCGCAACGCCACCTGGGGGGAGATCAAGACCCTCTACGGCGAGCGCTGAGCACCACCAAAGCGCGGTCACGCCTCTCGGAAAGCTTCGCGGAACGCGTCAGCCTTCCGGACCTTCGTAGTCGCAGCGCGTGGTGCAGGTCTCGAACACCGTGACTCGCACGAGCCCGGGCAGGCGCTCCCCGATCCGCTGCCAGAGCCAGCCCGCCAACACTTCCGAGGTGGGGTTCTCCAGGCCGGGCACTTCGTTCAGGACCCGGTGATCGATCTCGTCGATGATCGGACCGACGCAGCGCTTGATCTCCGCATAATCGAGGAGCCAGCCCGTGTGCGGATCGACCTCCCCCCGAACCGCGATCTCGACGCGGAAGCTGTGCCCGTGCATCCTCCCGCAGCGGTGTCCCGCCGGTACGTGGGGCAGGAAGTGCGCGGATTCGAAGCGCAGCTCTTTGCAAAGCGTCACCTTCACGAGCGCTCCCGCGACGGATCGGCCAGTCCGAGTTCCTGGAAGCCGCGTTCGCGAATCCCGCAGGCGTCGCATCGGCCGCAGGCGCGCCCTTCCGGTCCCGGGTCGTAGCAGCTGATGGTGAGCGCGTAGTCGACCCCGAGCTCACGCCCGCGCTCGATGATCTCCGCTTTCGTGAGAAGAAGGAGCGGCGCGCGGATCTCGATCGGGTTCCCCTCCACGCCGCGGCGCGTCGCGAGGTCGGCCATCGTCTGGAACGCCCGCAGATATTCGGGCCGGCAGTCGGGATAGCCCGAGTAATCGAGCGCATTCACTCCGATGTAGATCGCCGCCGCCTCGGACGCTTCCGCCCAGGCGAGAGCCAGGGAGAGGAAAACGGTGTTCCGCGCCGGAACGTACGTGGAGGGGATTCCTTCGCGAGCGGCGTCGGTGGAAGGCGGCACCGGCTTTCCGGGAAAAAGAGAGGAGCCGCCGAAGGAAGAGAGATCGAGGTCGATGATGCGATGCTGCTCCGCTCCCAACGCCCGCGCGACCCGCTTCGCACACTCGATCTCGTACCCGTGACGCTGGCCGTACCGGATCGAGAGAGCGAGACACTCCAGCCCGTCCGCTTTCGCCTGCGCAAGCGTGGTGGCGGAATCGAGGCCGCCGCTCAAGAGCACCACGGCTCGTGGAAGAGGCGCCTCAGACACCTGCGACGTCCGCGCCGAACAGAATTTTGTGGAGCTGGATCTGCATCCGCACCGGAGCGCGATCCGCAAGGATCCAGCCCGCGAGCCTCCCCGGCTCCAGCTCTCCCCAGAC